>NZ_JBHZEN010000019.1:0-11160 GCF_050958625.1 Amycolatopsis sp. 3B14 | reverse complement strand
CGGGGCTCAGGCGGCTTGCGTCGGCGCCACCTTCGTCGCCGCTGCTGCGGGGCTCAGGCGGCTTGCGTTGGCGCCACCGTCGTCGCCGCTGCTGCGGGTTTCCGGCGGCGGTCGCGGGCTACGCGGAACAGCAGGGCGGCCCAGCTGCGGTACGGGGCCCACGCATCGGCGATCGAGGCGAGTTCCGCGGGCGTCGCGGCGGGGCGGATGTACGCGTGGCGCATTTCTTCCAGCAGGTACCGCTCGTCCGCGGGGAAGACGTCCGGGTGACCGGCGCCGCGGATCAGGATCAGCTGCGCCGAGAACGCTCCGATGCCGGGCAGGGCCCGCAGCGTCTCCAGGGCGTCCTCGGGGTCCGCGGCGCGCAGGGCGGCCGGGTCGAGGACTCCGGTCAGCGCGGCTTCCGCCACCACGCGGAGACGGTCCACTTTGATCTCCGGCAGCCACGGCGGCGCGGGCATCTCCAGCAACTCCGCCGGCGCCGGGAACGACCACAACCGACGCCCGTCGACGTCCAGCTGCCTGCCGTGCAGTTCGGCGATCCGCTGCTTGAACAGAGCCGCCTGCGTGAACCGGATCCGCTGCCCGATGATCGCCCAGCAGGCGGCCTCGTACGGCGACGTGAACAACACCGGACGCAACCCGGGGTACCGCGCCTGCAACGCACCCACCACCGGATCACGCTCGCCGACCGCGGCGAAACCGGAGCCGTCCACGTCGAGCGACAGGATCCGCGCCACGTGCCGCGCCGCCTCGGCGACGTCGGCTTCCCCTGCCACCACTGACACTTCGACGGATCCGGGCGCCCGTTGCCGCACCCGCACCCCGGTATGCACCCACCCGCCCGGCAACGGGAAGGCGAACCGGAGGGTGCCCGGCTCCTCCGCCGCATCCGGTCGCGACGCGGGCGCGAACCCCTCCAGGAACCCGGCCGCCGCCGCGAGGTCGAACGGCCCCGGCACGGCGATCTCGACGGTGCCCGTCACATTGCTCGTCATCGTTGCTCTCCTTCGGTCCGACGATGATGGGACGACGGTAGCGGGACCCACCGACAATTCCGGGAAAAGCAGTTGCCGGCCCCGCTACGGTGGAGCCATGGGTACCTTGTTGCAGTCCTGCGTGGCGTTCGCCCGCTTGCGGCGCGCCTGAACGCAGCGGCTGCCCCGCACACTTCGGCTTTTCCAGCCACCACAACGCCAGTCGCTGCGTCATGAGCTCCTGCCCGCTCTCATGACGTGGAGTACCCATGCCCTCGGCACCTCGTGCCGGGCGGTCCGCCGGCGTGCACTTCCTTGCCACACCGGCGATCGCCGCACAGCTCGTCCAGTCCTGCGCCATCGGCGGCGACGATCTCGTCCTGGAGATCGGCGCCGGCCAGGGCGCCCTCACCCGCCACCTCGCCGCCACCGGCGCACGCGTTCTCGCCGTCGAACGAGATGAACACTTCGTGCGCCGCTTGACCACCCGATTCGGTGATCGGCCGAACGTTCGCGTCGTGCACGCCGACGTCCGCGACATTCCCTTGCCGCGACGGCGGTTCCACCTCGTCGCCAACATCCCGTACGCGCTATCGACGACGATCCTCCGCCGCGTCCTGACCGGCCACACCGCGCTCCACCGCGCGGCGCTGCTCGTCGAATGGGGCTTCGCCAAACGGATCTGCGCCACCGTGCCCGGGCGGCTCGAACAAGCATGGTGGGCCGCCCGCTTCGACCTCGAACTGGTGTCCCGGATCGGCGCGCGGCACTTCTCCCCGCCACCCCGCGTCGACTCCGCACTCCTGGCGATCCGCCGCAACGACTTCCCCCGGTCAGCCGAACGAGCACTGTGGACGGTCCTGTCCACCGCCTACCGCCACCCCTCCGCGCCGGCGCACCTGCTGTTCGACCGGCGCGCCCTGCGCCGGGCGGGAATCCGGCCTGCGGAGCCCGCGGGCACCGTCCCGCCCCAGCGGTGGGCGCACCTCGCCCGCGACCTGTCCCCCGGCCGCACCTGGCCCGCCCTGCCGAAACAGATCCGCGACTGAGAACTCTCAGGAAATTCTTCTCAGGGGATTTCTGGGTCGCTCCACAGGATTCTCACAAGAAAGGGGACGAACCTCATGGGCATGAACGAGAACGAGTTCCGGGCGAGCCAGGCCGGCGGAGTCCCGCCGACCTACAGCCACCCCTACTACCAGCAGCCGGTCGCGGCCGCGCCGGTGCTCACGCCCCCGCGGCCCAAGAAGAAGCGCGTCGCCGCACTCGTCACCGCCAGCACCCTCGCCGCGGCGGTCATCGGCGGCGCCAGCGGAGCCGCCATCGTGGGCCTCGACAGCGGAACGCCGACGGGCTCGGCCACCACCGCCACCACCGTGTCCAGCACCACGAACACCGACGTCAGCGCCGTCGCCGCCAAGGTGCTGCCCAGCGTCGTGCAGGTCAACGTCACCACCCGCCAAGGCGAGGCCATCGGCTCCGGAGTCATCCTCAGCTCCGACGGCAAGATCCTCACCAACGCGCACGTCGTGTCCGACGCCGTGGGCGACGTCACCATCACCCTCTCCGACGGCACCAAGTACCAGGCCGGCGTCGTCGGCGCCGACACCAAGGCCGACATCGCCGTCCTGCAGGCCGAGGGCGCCAGCGGCCTCACCGCCGCCACCCTCGGCGACTCCAGCAAGGTGCAGGTCGGCGAAGAAGTCGTCGCCATCGGTTCACCCGGCGGCCTGCAGAACACCGTCACCTCGGGCATCGTCAGCGCCCTCAACCGCGACCTCTCCGACATCTCCAGCGGCGAACCCGACACCCCCTTCGGGCAGACCGCCAACACCAGCAGCGACAGCCCCAGCTACACCGCCATCCAAACCGACGCGTCCATCAACCAGGGCAACTCCGGCGGCCCACTGGTCGACATGAACGGCGAGGTCATCGGCATCAACTCCGCCCTCTACAGCCCCTCGTCGACCTCCGCCGGATCGGTCGGCATCGGCTTCGCCATCCCCATCAACGACGCCAAAACGATCATCGAGCAGATCGAGAACAACTGACACAACCGGAACGGGCCGCGGTCGGGGCGGCCCGTTCCGCTGTGCCGGAAGGTCCCCGCGCGCGGCCCGCGTTAGGGTTTCCCGGTGACCGACCGTCTTGTCTGGATCGACTGCGAAATGACAGGGCTGGACCTCGCGAAGGACGCCCTGATCGAAATCGCCGCCCTGGTGACCGACGCCGACCTCAACATCCTCGGCGACGGCCTCGACATCGTCATCCACGCCGATGACGACACCCTCGCCGGCATGCCCGACGTCGTGCGCGAAATGCACGCCAAATCCGGGCTCACCGACGAAGTCCGCCGCTCCGTCACCACCCTCGAGGAAGCCGAACAACGCGTCCTCGACTACATCCGGGCCCACGTCCCCGAACCCAACAGCGCGCCACTCGCGGGCAACTCCATCGCCACCGACCGCGGCTTCATCGCCCGCGACATGCCCGCCCTCGACGCCCACCTGCACTACCGCATGGTCGACGTGTCCTCGGTCAAGGAACTCGTCCGCCGCTGGTACCCGCGCGTCTACTACGCCAAGCCCGAGAAAGGCCTCGCCCACCGGGCGCTCGCCGACATCAAGGAATCCATCAGCGAACTCGACTACTACCGGCGCACCGCGTTCGTGCCCATGCCAGGGCCCAGCAGCGACGAAGCCCGCGCCGCGGCCGCCGAAGTGCAGCTCAAACACAGCAACTGACCCCCCGCGAGGCCCCCGCGACGGGCACGCTACGATATCCCGGCTGGTGGCGATCGCAAGACGCCCCACGTGGTGGGTGTAGCTCAGCTGGTAGAGCACCTGGTTGTGGTCCAGGAAGTCGCGGGTTCAAGTCCCGTCACTCACCCCAATGGCCCCACCCTGCTCGGTCGCTTCGCGGCCTCGCCGGGTGGGGTTCGTCATTTCATCCGGGGGCCGAGCCCCCGGGCCCCCACGGTGCGAGCTCCTCGCCTTGGCGAGCGCTGGGCACGAGCGGTGGGAACCAGCGTGGGGTGCCCCTACTCGGTCGCGGAGCGACCTCGTGGGGATTGGTGACCGATCCACTGCTCTGGCTCAGTCGCCTCGTGTTGTGGTGGGCGCAGCCCCACCTGCCGTTGGCGAGCTGGTGGGGCTGGGCCTGGGTTGGGGTGTTAGCTGGTTGTGGGGGTTGTCCAGGCTGTCCAGGGGAGTTGCCAGACCGACCAGCCGTCCGTGGGTTCCAGCGGCTGGCCGCCGCTGTTGGCGACCGTGAACAGGTCGCCCTTCTTCGACAAGTCCATCAGCCACTTCGCGTTGGCGGTCGACAAGTTGATGCAGCCGTGGCTCACGTTCCGGCGCCCCTGCGAACCCACCGACCACGGCGCCGAGTGGTAGAAGATCCCGCTGTTCGACAAACGCACCGCGTACTGCACGAACGTCCGGTAACCACCAGGCGTGTCCGCGGGAACGCCGTACGTGCCGGAGTCCATCGTGTAACCCACGTGCTCGCTCATCACCGTGTACGTCCCCACCGGCGTGGTGTTCCCCGGCTTGCCCATCGAGATCGGCAACGACCGCACCTCGGCGCCGTTCACCAACACCTTCGCCTGGTGCGAACCACCATCGGCGAGCACCTCCACGCGGTCGCCCACCGTGATCTTCGCCGCACGGTCCTCCAGCCCGTACGCCCCGCCGCCCAGGGACTTCCCGTAGATCGCGGCGTCCACCGAGATCTTCGTGCCCGGCAACCAGTAGTCCTTCGGCCGCCAGATCAGCTGACTGTCACTCATCCAGCGGAACGCGCCCTCCGTGACCGGCTCCGTCACCACCCTCAGCGCCCGCTCCGCCGCCGCCCGGTCCGCCACCTTCGAGTTGAACGTGAAGATCAACGGCATCCCGACCCCGACCGTCTCCCCGTCCTGCATGTTCAACGAGACGGAGATGGTCTTCCGCGGCTTCGCCACGGTGGTGAACGTCGAGGTCGACGTCACCTGCTTGCCATCGGCGCCCACCGCCACGGCCGTCAACGTGTACTGCTTGCCGTAGCCGAGCCCGTCGGCGAACTCCCACGACGAACCATCCGCCGAGAGTGCGCCCGGCACCGGCTCACCCTCGGGGTTGCGCAGCGTGACCTCGGTCAGCTTGCCGTCGGCCACCTTCACCGACACGGCTTCCCCCGGCGCGACGTCGGCGGCGCCCGACGACGGAACCACCGCGAGCGACGCCGGACGGGCGGCTTCGACCGACGGCGGCGCAGGCTCACCCCGCCCGCCACCACCCGGCTCCGTCGTGCAGCCGGCCACCAGCCCAACCGCCAGCACCAGGCAAGCCCATCTGCCCGCCCCCACCGAACGCCGCATCATGCCCCCAATCAGGTGAAGATCGCCCGCTTCGTACTCCTGCTCCCAGTCTGCCCGATCTCGACGCCCGCAGGGGCCAGACCTGCCGAAACGTGATTGGGGACCCTCCGTGAAGGGGCCCTCGGAGGCGTGCTAATCTTTTCTTCGTCGCCAGGGAGACCAGGCGGCCGGAGCAAGCGCCATTAGCTCAACTGGCAGAGCAGCTGACTCTTAATCAGCGGGTTCGGGGTTCGAGTCCCTGATGGCGCACAGTCACCCCAGGTCCTAGGGCCTGGGGTTTTTGCTTTCTGATCTTGGTGCCGGTTTACTGCCGTTTTTGGCGACGTCCAGCACGCCGAGCACTACTGCCGAACGCCGGGACGGCAGGTTGCGGCCGACGTAGGTGTCTGTGGTTTGCGACACACGAGAGTGGCCGAGAAGGTCCTCGCTTCCCGCGCCGGAAGCGTGTCAGTGACCAGCGTCGCCACCGTCCGGCGGAACGTTCGAGGCGTGAACCAGTCGCCGATTCGAATTGGGCAAAGATGCTCAGCACCTCGTCAGCCGGGGTTTTTCTGTTGGCGTCCCTTCGGAGGAGACCGCGGGCGGTTCTCGATGCGCGCGGTGGCTAGACCAGTGCGGCCACGTCTTCGGCGAATTGGTCGAAGCCGGGGCAAGCGCGGGACTGCCGGGCCATCGCCGCGGCGCGGTGGGGGTACGGGGCCCGCAGGGCCTGTTCGCAGCTCTCGCTCAGGGAGGCCGGCGTGAGGGAACCGACGTCGAGCCGGATGCCGAGGCCCAGTGCCGCCGTGCGCGCCGCGTTGTGGGACTGGTCGGAGAACATCGGCAGGAGCACCATCGGGGTCCCCGTGCGGATCGCCTCGGCGACGCTGCCGAAACCGCCGTGGGTGACGAGGAGATCCGCGGACTCCAGCAGCAGCGGTTGCGGCACGAACGACATCAGCCGCACGTTGCCGGGCCGTGGACCGGTCCACTCGCCGGGGTCGGCACCCAACGCGACCACCGCGGTGCACGGCAGATCGCCCAGCGCGGCGACCATCGTCTCCAGCACCGCGGGCGTCTCCGGCACGAAGGTCCGCGCCACACTGCCGAGCCCCGCGACGACCAGCGGCCGGTCGTCCGGCAGATCCAACAGCGACACGTCGAGCGGGCCTGCGGGCGGATCCGGCCGGTAGTAGCGCGCCGAGGACACCCGCAGCTCCTCCGGGTACCACGCGGCCGGCACCACCCCGGCGAGCAGGAAGCCCTCCGGGTGCCCCGGCTCGTCGACGGTGTCCAGTCCGAACTCGGCCCGCTGACCGTTCAGCGCGTCCCGGACCAGCGGCAGGTTCAGTGCCGAGAAAGGAGAAGTGTCCAGGACCGCCTGCGGCAGCCCGAGCCTCTCCGCGGCAAGGTAGCCGCCGAACTCCTTGCACTCCCGCACCAGCACGTCGGGCTTCCAGGAGCCGGCCACCGCCAGGACGTCCCGCGCGAAGGCGCCCGCCAGCGAACCGGCGAAGGCGATCGTGAGCGTGCTGGACGCCTCCCGCACGTCACCTTCCGGCACCGCGGCCGGATCGGCCACCAGTTCGGTCAACGTCAGCACGTTCGGCAGCGGCAGGTGCTCGATCCCGGCGCGGGCGAGGTGGGGCGCCATGGCCGGCGCCGTGGCGACGGCGACCTCGTGCCCGGCGCGTCGCAGCGCCTTCGCCGCAGGCACCAGCACCGGCACGAGGTGCGAGTAGAACGGCTGGCACGTCATGAGCACGCGCATCCAGGCCCCCGATCTCCGCGCGAAAAACGCCGTGCCTTTGTACCAGGGAAGCGCACCGAGTTCCGTGGAGGCCCACCAGTTGCTCCCACCGGCCGAAGACATACCTGCGTACGCCGGAATTCCGCCGAACAGTCCTAAGTGGACCAGGTGAACAGGAGGTTGATCGACTCCCCGGCTGCCGCTATGGTCGGAAGATCGGATTCGGCGCCGACGGAAACGCTCACACTACCCTGCAGGCCATTTTCGGCCACTTCCATCGAACACCGGCATCCCGGTGGATGCCCGGCGACGGACGGGATTCTCACTGTGATGGCTACCCAATGGACTCCTGCGGTGCACTGGCTCGGGGAACAGGCGCCGGATTCGGACGTCGTGATCAGATGCCCGTTCCCCGCCCGCCGGAATCCCCATTTCGACCGGCTCGTCGTCGACACCGAACGGTGGTTCGTCGAACAGGGCGTGTTTTCCCGGCACCCGGACGCGGACCGCCTCACCAGACAGTTCCTCCGCCACCAGGGCGCCGAAGAACACGCGCGGATGTGGCCCGATGCCGAATACCCCGGACTGTGGCTGGCCGCGCGGCTGCTGACCCACATGTCCTGCTTGGACGACTTCCTCGACGAGATCTGGGGCCCCGACCAGGACGACCACGCCGCCCACGTGGTCGGGCTCATCGCGGACATCCTCAACGACAAGGCCGACCCGGCGGCGGTGGCGGCCGAGCCGCTGGCGGCGCTGCTGGACTCGCTGTGGACCGAAACCCGGTCGGTGGCACCGGAACACTGGCTGGACCGGGCCGCGCGGATCCACCTGGCGTACCTGGAAACGAGCATGGAGGAACGCGCGCTCCGGGCGGCGAGCGCGGTGCCGACGACGGCGCGGTACGTGACCTCCCGCCACTACAACGGCGGGATGTTCTACGCCGCCGCGCTCGTCGAGCTGGCGAACGAAGCCTGGCTGCCGGAGGACCTGTCCGGCCGCCCGGAGATCACCGACCTGGCGCTGCGGCTCAGCAACGCGAGCACGTGGGCCAACGACCTGTTCTCGTACCAGCGGGAAGCCGCGCACGGCACCGGCGCCAACCTCGCGGTGGTGCTGACGACGCACGAGGGCCTGACCGTGGCCGAGGCGGTCACCAAGATCGTCGAGCTGGTCAACGCCGAACTGCTCACCCTGGACTTCCTGTGCGACGCGGCGGCCGCCCTACCGGATCCGGCGGCCCGGTACGCGGACGGCGTGCGGGCACTGGCATCCGGGCTGATGCACTGGATGGCCGGAACCGCCCGCTACGCGACGACGCCGAGCGCCTGACGTGCCGGCACGCGTCCACGAAGGACCGTCGCATTACCGCGGTTCGTCTACGGGAACCGGGATCGAGCTCATCCACCGGGCGCGCTGCTGCTCGACCGCGGTGTCGATGGCCTGCAGGATGCTCGTGATGACGAGGTCGTATATCTGGTCCGCGCTCAGGCCGCGATCGGCCTCGGCCTTCGCCAGCGCCGGGTACTCCCCGGCGCTCGCGCCCGGCCCGCCGGTGCGGGTCTCGTGCAGAGCGCTGCTGACGGCGAACGCCGCGAGCGCGTCGAGCAGTGGCATCACCACCGCGCTCGGCACACCCTCGCGCATGAGCCGGGCGGCGGAGGTGTCGAGCAGGTGCGCGCCGAACCCGTGCGACCGCGACGCGACGATGACCGGCAGCAGCGCGGGATGGGCGAGCAGCACGCGGCGCAGGGTGCGAGCGTTGTCCGGCAGCCACTCCCGCCAGGAGGCGTCGGGCTCCCCGGTGTCACGCACCTCCTCCAGAACCAGGTCCGCGACGCCGACGAGAATGTCCTCCTTGCTCTTGAAGTGGTGGTACAGCGAGGCACCGTTGACCCCCATCGCGGCCGCGAGGCGCCGGATGCTCAGCGCTTCGAGCCCGCCGTCGTCGACGATCTCGAGCGCGACCTCCAGCGCCCTTCGCCTCGAGATCAACGGAACCTTGGGTCTCACCACGCCGTGACTATAAGCCAACACCACCCGGAACCCGGCCGGGTGATAAACGGCTTTCCCTGTAGAACGACGATCAAATTCCGCAGAGCGCGGAAAATCGGCCGGCGCACCGTACACAGTGGTCCAGCCGCTGACCAGCGCCGATAGCGCAGTGTCATAGAACCGTTAACCGTGCGTTGCCGGGTTATTGCTCAGACGTGGCCCCCAAACGAATTTTGGCTCAACAGCAACCTTATGCAGCCCTCCCGAGCAGGTCTAAGATCACCCGGGCCTACCTAAACCGAACGATGATTGGTGTCGCTCATGCTTCCTCCCACACCAGGATCCGATCCGCTCGACAACGCGGCCTGCGATCCCGGCGTGACCTGGACCACCGGCAACGTCGCCGAAGCCTTCCCCGGCGTCTCCACGGCGCTCGGCTTCACCTTCATCCACCGCCCGATGGAGCTGGCGTTCCGCAAGATGTTCCTCGGCATGGGCGTGTTCGGGAAGGCCGCGCTGGCCGTGCCCGAGCGCATCGAGGACCAGTTCTGGACCGCCTTCGCCGGACGCGCGGCGGCCAACATCAACCAGTTCCGTGCCGTCGCGAGCCTCATCCCGGGCACCTCGGCGACCGCCATCGAACAACAGCTGTTCGGTTACGTCCGGGAAGGCACCGTCGACGAGAACTCGATGCGGCGGTACCCGATCATCGGGGTGAAGGCGCCCCGCGCCGTCTTCACCCTGCCCAAGAAGCACGACCGCATGTTCGCCGAGCTCCGCGAGTGGCGCCTGCAGACCCTGCCCACGATCCCCGGCGGGTCCGTCGCCGACAGCCTGGCGATCCTGCAGGACGCCAGGGAACGCTTCGAGCGGATCATGATCCTGCACCTGCTGGTGGCGTTCGTCAGCTCGGGCCTGGCCGACCGGCTGGCCGCCATGGTCGCCGCCGCGGACGTGCCCGGCCTGGAATCCCGACTGCTGTCGGGTGTCGGCTCGGACGAGAACGAGGTCGCCCAGGACCTGTGGCTGCTCGCGCACGAGCGGATCGACCTCAAGACCTTCCTGGACCGGCACGGCTACCACGGACCGCACGAGGGCCAGCTGCACAGCACCTCGTGGCGTGAGGACCCGGCGCCGATCCTGGCCCGCCTCGCCGACTACCGCGCGGTCGCCGAAGACGACCCGCGGGCGCCCCGCAACCGCGCCGCCGAGCAGACCCGCATCCGGCACGCGGCCGCCGAGGAGCTCAAGAAGGCGGTGTCGCCGTTCCAGCGCCGCTCGATCACGCTGCTGACCAACCTCTCGGCCCGCTTCCTCGCGCTGCGGGAACAGGGCAAGGCCGGCTACCTGCTCACCTTCGACGTCGCCCGCGCCGCGGCCCGCCGGATCGGCGCGGACCTGGTCGAGCGGGGACTCCTCGACGACGCCGCCGACGTCTTCCACCTCACCTTCGACGAGGTCGTCTCCGGTGACGCCACCGACCGCCGTGACCTGGTGCGGCACCGGCGCGCCCAGTACGAGGACCGGTTGCGCTACCGGCTCCCGCAGGCGTGGGCCGGGATGCCCGAGCTGATCGAGATCGGCGGTGACGCCTCATCGGACGCCCCGGTGGGCACCACGATCACCGGGGTGGCGGCCAGCGGCGGCGTGGTCGAAGGACGCGCCAGGGTGGTCCGCGACCCGGCGGCCACCGAACTGGACGACGGCGACATCCTCGTCTGCGAGACCACCGACCCCAGCTGGGTGTCCCTGTTCCTGGTCGCCGGGGCGGTGGTGACCGACTTCGGCGGTCTGCTCAGCCACGGCCCGATCGTCGCCAGGGAACTGGGCCTGCCGTGCGTGTGCGGGACCGAGGACGGCAGCCGCCGCATCCGGGACGGGCAGCGGATCCGCGTCGACGGCGACCGCGGCGTCGTCGAGGTCCTCGCTCGCGTCGACGAAACCGCCACCCGATGACGGACGACGCCGGCACCCCGCGGGGTGCCGGCGTCGTTTCCCGCCGCGTCACCAGGTGCCTGCCGCCACCTCCGCCGTCGCGACGTTCATCAGGTGTTCCAGCAGGCGCACCAGGATGCGCTTGCTGGACTCGCGATCCCGCA
>NZ_JBHZEN010000018.1:0-85169 GCF_050958625.1 Amycolatopsis sp. 3B14 | reverse complement strand
GGATGACCACCCAGCTCGGGTGTTGTTCAAAGATCAACCGCCGCGCAGTGCGCGGCGCAGTAGTTTGCCTGACACGGTCTTCGGTAGTTCCTCCAGGAATTCCACCTGGCGCGGATATTTGTAAGCCGCCATGCGTTGGCGGCAGAACGAAATCAGTTCCTCCGCCGTGACCGAAAACCCGGGCCGCAGGCTGACGAACGCCTTGACCGTCTCGCCCCGGTACTCGTCCGGGACGCCGACCACCGCGGCTTCCCGCACGGCTTCGTGTTCGTAGAGCACGTCTTCGACCTCGCGCGGCCACACCTTGTACCCGCCCGCGTTGATCTGGTCCTTTTTCCGGTCCACCACGTAGAACCAGCCCTGGGCGTCCATGTACCCGACATCACCGGTGTGCAGGCGTCCCCCGGGAAGCGCCTTCTCCGTCTCCGCCGGTTTTTCCCAGTACCCGGCCACCACCTGCGGCCCGGACGTCACCAGCTCGCCTACCTCGCCGGCAGGCAGCTCCCGGCCGTCCTCGTCGACGACCCGCACCACCGTGTCGTACACCGGCACCCCGACCGACAACGCGCCGGAAGCGGGGTCCACCGGCGCTTCCACGCCGAACGGCACCGCGTGTGACGGCGATGTCGTCTCCGTCAGCCCGTAACAGTTGTGGATGTACGTGCCGAACATCGCCTGGAAGGCCTTTACCGTGCTCGGCGGGATCGGCGCCCCGCCCGAGTAGATCTTCCGCAGCGAAGCCAGCGCTTCCCGATCGACATCGGGCACGTTCATCAACGCGATGAACACCGTGATCGACCCGACGGTGAACGTGGCCCGCTCCGCGCGCACCGTCTCCACGGCGCGCGCCGCGTCGAAGCGGTGCATCAACACGAGCGGCGCGCCGACCAGCAGGGCCACCGCGATGTGCCCGATCAGCCCGGTGATGTGGAACAGCGGCGCCACCCCGAGGATCACGTCGTCCCCGCTCAGTCCCACCCAGTCCCGGTAGGTCTGGGCGTTGAAGACGACGTTGCGGTGCGTCGTCATGGCGCCCTTCGGCGGGCCCGTCGTGCCCGAGGTGTACGTCAGGAAGGCGATGTCGTCCGGTCCGAGCGTCACCGCAGGCGGCGCCACGCCCCGGAACCGCGCCAGCATCCCTGCCAGGTCAACGGTTCCCGGGCACTCCACCGGCGAACCGGGCTCCGCGCGGTACTCCAGTTCGGACGTCGTCAGCACCGTCCGCACCGCGGTGCCCGGCACCACCTCCGCCGCCACCTCGTGCCACAGCGACTGCAACGTCACCAGCACCGTCGCGCCCGAATCGGCCAGCAGCTGCCCCAGTTCGCGTCCGCGGTTCATCGGGTTGACCGACACCGCGATCCCGCCCGCCTTCCACGTGCCGACCTGCGCGATCACGAACTGCGGCACGTTCTGCGCGTAGATCGCGACCCGCTCGCCGGGACGGAACCCGGCGTCGGTGATGCCCGCGGCGAACGCGTCGGTCAGCTCGTCCAGCTCGCGCAGCGTGATGCGGCCGCCGAAGTACCGCAGGATGTCCCCGTCCGGATCCCGCGCCACGGACGCCCGGAACATCGCCAGCGCGCTCTCGTGCTCGACGGTGATCCCCGCCGGCTGCCCCGGCGCGTACCGCGCCAGCCACGGCCTGTCGTCGTAGACGCTCATCACCGGCGATGATCCGCCGCGGCCGGTGCGGGCGTCAACAGGTCAGCGGTGGCGCCGACCGTCCCGGTCGCGGTCGCGGTCGTGCCCGTAGTCGTAGTCGTAGTGGCGCTCGTAGTCGCGCCAGTCCGGGATTTCGTAGCGCGGCACGGAGTACTGGGGCACCGAGTACCGCGGTTGCGGCGCCTGCTGCCGGGTCTGCTTCGGAGCCGCCTGCTGCGTCGTCTTCTTCGTCGCCGGCGCGGTGGCCTTCGGCGTCGACGTCTGCGGCGCGGCCTGCTTCGTCGCGGCGATCGGCAGGATGCCGGTGAACTGGCCCGTCGGCGGCACGGCGTCGTCGGCCTCGTCCTGCCCGGCCACGGTCGGCTCCTGCGGCGCGGCGTGCCCGCCTGCCAGGCTGACCGGCTCGGCCGTCCCACCCGGCCCGGCGATCCACCCGCCGACCAGCATCGCGCCGGCCAGCGTCAGCCCGGCGCTCGCGGTGGCCAGGATCAGCGGCCGGTTGCGCCGCTCCTTGGCGGGCTGCGCGTCGGCGTCCTCGTCGACCGGCACGATCAACGGCTCGGCCGGTCCCGGCTCCGCGTCGCCGACGCAGGCCTCGAAGACGATCGTCTGCGCCGCCTTGACTTCCGCGACGTCCTCGCCCGCAGGCGGGAGCGGGGCGGCAGGGGGAGCCGGGGCGACGGGCGTGGTCGCGAGCGCCGCGGGCGTCTGCTCACCGGTCATCGAGCCGGGCGCCGTCGTCCGGCCCGCGCCGCCTTCGTCGGAGCCGCGCAGGGTGGCGCCGACCGTGCCGGCCGAACCGAACGAGCCGGTCCCGAACACCCGCATCCCGGCGGTGCTCGCCACCGGTGGCCGCTCCAGGCGGCGCGGGGACTTCGAGTCGAGCACGGAAATGGCGGCGACCATGGTCGGCATCGTCATCTCGGCGGGGGAGGGCGCGGGGACGCGGCCGTGACGCCGGCGAACCGGGCGATCACTGCGCGCGAGCAGTTCGGCGACCGTCGTCGCCCCGCTTCCGGTTCCCAGGCTGTGGGCACCTGTCGTCACAGGGCGTACCTTTCTCGTCACTCGTCCAGGTCGTTCCGCGTCGAGCCGTCGCGCTTTCTATCGGCCGGGGGGCCAAGATCGGTACCCCGGTGTGACACAGGTCGCTTCAGCGCGCGAGAACAACCCACCCAGGGGTGAAAGGGCACCACACACCGGCGTCGCGCGCAAGCCCGGCCCCTTGCTGATCGCTGTGGCAGGGTGGGCCCGTGGGCGCGCGCATCCGATCCCGGCTGACCGACTGGACCGTCATCGCCCCACTGGTCGCCATCGCCGCGCTGGTGCTGAGCTGGGGTCGCGAACTCCCGTTGCCGCTCGTCATCGTGGTCGCGCTGTGCCTGGCGGCGGCCGTGCTCGCCGCGGTCCACCACGCGGAGGTGGTGGCTCACCGGATCGGGGAACCGTTCGGGTCGCTCGTGCTGGCCGTCGCCGTCACGGTGATCGAAGTCGCCCTGATTGTCACTCTGATGGCTGACGGTGGGGCGAAGAGCGCCACCCTGGCACGCGACACCGTGTTCGCCGCCGTGATGATCACCTGCAACGGCATCCTCGGCGTGTCCCTGTTGGTCGGCGCGCTGCGGCACCGGGTCGCCGTGTTCAACGCGGAGGGCGCGGGCGCGGCGCTCGCGACCGTCGCGACGCTGGCCACGCTGAGCCTGGTCCTGCCGACCTTCACCACCAGCCGCCCCGGCCCGGAGTTCTCCCCGGCCCAGCTCGCGTTCGCGGGCGTGGCGTCCCTCGTGCTGTACGGCCTGTTCGTCGCGATGCAGACCTACCGGCACCGCGACTACTTCCTGCCCGTCAAGCAGGGCGCCGACGAACACGCCGAGCCGCCCAGCTCCGGCGCCGCCTGGTTCAGCCTGGCCTTCCTGCTGGTCGCGCTGGTCGCCGTGGTCGGCGACGCGAAGGTGGTGTCCCCGGCGATCGAGGCCGGGGTGGACAACGCCGGCCTCCCGCACGCGGTGGTCGGCGTGGTGATCGCCCTGCTGGTCCTGCTCCCGGAGACCCTCGCCGCGGTGCGGGCCGCCCTGCGCGACCGCATCCAGACGAGCCTCAACCTGGCGCTCGGCTCGGCGATGGCGAGCATCGGCCTCACCATCCCGGCGATCGCGCTCGCCTCGATCTGGCTGCCCGGCACGCTCGTGCTCGGCCTCGGCAGCACCCACCTGGTGCTGCTCGCGCTCACCGTGGTGACCGGCGTGCTGACCGTCGTGCCCGGCCGCGCCACACCCCTGCAGGGCGGCGTCCACCTCGCCCTGCTCGCGAGCTTCATCTTCCTGGCCGTCAACCCCTGAGCCACACCGCGCCCTGGATCGGGACGCCGTTGTGGATCAGGAACCCGCGCACCACATTGGCCCGAACCACGGCTTCCTTCCCGGTCCAGCCGCGCGCCACCACGAACTCGTCCAGCCAGGTGTTGACCACCGCCCGCCGCCGCACGCTCAGGAACCGCTCGCCGGTGTCCCGCCTGCACAGGAAGCAGAACGCCACCAGCTCGTCCGGCGTCGTGCCGATGTGATGACAGAAGTCGGCCAGCAGGTCCTCGTCCACCCGTCCCGCGGTCGCCCGCCAGCGAGCGACCGCGCCGGTCACCACGGCAGCCCGAACCGCTCGGCGAGCGCGCGCACGTCACGCCACCGGCGGTCGCGGTCCATCGGCGCCTGGATCATGCCCTCCCGTTCCAGGCGGGCCGTCACCTCCGGCATCTCCGTCCACGGCGTGCCGTACTGGGCGCGGAAGAAGTTGTCGCCGAGCGGGCGGCGCGGCCGCTGCCCGCCGCCGGACGGGTCCTCGGCCGGGTAGCCGGCGAACAGCACCCACATCGGCACCCAGTGGTCGGGCACCTTGAGGACCTCCTTCGCGGTGGCCGGGTTGAACGAGTGCAGCCCGACGCCGAGCCCCTCGTCCACCCCGGCCAGCATCGCCTGCGCGATCGCCAGCCCGGTCTCCACCGACACCGCCCACAGGCTCGACTTCTCGTCCTGCGACATCGGCGCGACCACCTGCTGGTAGGCCACGTCGTCGACGTAGGCGTGCGACCAGCCGTGCGTGACCGGCAGCGCGCCGAGGTCGACCAGCTCCTTGAGCCGCTGCCGCGCACCCTCGGCGAAGGTCAGGTCGCCGTACCAGAAGATCGAGACCGGGGCGAGGTCGAACTGGACGGTGGTGGTCGGCGTCTTGAGCTGCTGCCGGATCTCGTCGCTCAGCTCGTCCCGGAAGCACACGATGGCCTTGGCGAAGTCGGCGTTGACCGCGCGCGACGCCCGGTTCGCCGCCTCCAGCATCACCGGTGGCGCGGGGACCAGGTTTCCAGCACGAACCGCTCAACGCCGCGGCCCCTGCGGCCAGTGGGGCGCCGGATGGACGGTCCGTTGTGGACGCGATGCTGGCGCAGAAGTACGGCCCCGGCCGCCCGATGTCACAAGGCGACGACAACTGGATGCTCGCCCACGGCGGCCCGTTCACCCCGGAAACGGTGCGTGCGCTGGTGAACAGCCCGGCCGTGCGGATCAGCGACTGGGCGATCGAGGCGTGTGTGTCCTATTTCGACTACTGCGTCTCCGCGTACGGCCAGGCGCCGGTCTACTTCAACCCGATGCAGTGCAACTTCGGCGACGTGGTGCACCACGTGGACCCCGCGTTCTACGAAAAGAACTACGACGGATCCAGCGTCACGCCGGCGATCCGGGAGCACCTGGAGGCGTGGCACTAACCGGCAGCCGCCCTGGCCGCCAGCTCGGTGCGGTTCGTGACGCCGAGCTTGGCGTAGATGTGCGACAGGTGCGTCTTGACCGTGCTGCGGCTCATGAACAAGCGGGCCGCGATCTGCGGGTTGTTCAGCCCCTGCACGGCCAGGCGCACCACGCTCTCCTCGGTGGGGGTCAGGCTGGCCCACCCACTCGACGGTCGCCCGCGCTTCCCGCGCGCGCGGCGCGCGTAGTCGATGGCGTCGCGCAGCGCCATCGCGTCCCCGGCCACCGGCCCGTGCGGCAGGCCCATGTCCCGCTTCGCGCGTTCACACGCCTGCCGCAGTGGCTCGTCGGCAAGCGCTTCGAGGCTGCTCACGCAGCTGAGCCACAACCCGTGCCCCAAGCGGACGGCGAGCGCTTCGTGGTGCAGGTCCTCGGAATCGGACAGGAACGCGGACTGCTCCAGCGCATCGGCGATCACCTTCGGCATCCCGGCCCGCCGGGCGGCGGTGAGGGCGCGCTCGCACACTTCCGCCGCCTCTTCCGGGTTCCCGCTGAGCCGCAGCGCCTCGGCGAGCCCGACGAGCGCGGGCGGGGTGCCGTCACGCCTGAACCACTCGGCCGCCTCGGCCGGTTCGCCGGACCACAGGTGCAGGCAGCCGTTCGCCCTGGCCAGGCCCGGCACGAACGGCGGTGACTTGGCGCCGTAGACCAGCCGGACCATCGGATCGAGCGCGGCCCGCGCCACGCCGAGGTTCCCGGCGGTGCCTTCGACCAGCGCGAAGACGCTCGTCGCGGACCCGATGCGGTGGTAGTCCTCCAGCGGCCGCGCCATGCGCACGGCCTCGGCGGCGAGATCCCTGGCCCGTGCCACGTTCCCCGTGTAGAGCGCGCTCGAGGCGTGGAACGACAACGCGGTCGACGCGACCCCGCGGTCCCGCCGGCCGGCCAGCCCGGACACCGCGGTTTCCAGCAGCGGCACGGCGGTCGCGTGGTCGTCGCGGAGGTGGGCGATGATGCCCAGCAACGCGGTCGCGCCGTCGCGCACGAACCCGTTCTCGTCGGCGCGGGCGCGTTCGGCGAGCTTCGCCGCGGTGTCGAAGTCCCTGGGCAGTTCGCCGAGCGCGCTGAGGAGCGTGGCGAGACCGTCGTCGGGGACGATCTCCAGCGCGGTTCGGGCCGCGTCGTTGTCCAGGCCGGTAGTGTCCGCGACGAGGGCGAGCCCGGTCAGCAGCCGGGCCTGCAGCTCGGTGTCGTCCGGACCGCGGTCGATGGCCCGGCGCAGCAACGCGATGCCCTCGTGGCCGCGGCCGTTGAGGTGCCACAGCCACGCCAGCCCGGCGGCCAGCCGCCGCGCGCGGTCCGGGTCGTCCGCGGCGAGGCCGTGTTCGATGGCGGCGCGCAGGTTCTCCTGGTCGGGGCCCACTGCCGCGCGCCACGCGTCCTTGTCGGTGTCGAGCAGCGGCGCGGCTTCCTCGACGATCGCGCCGAACGTGTCCAGGTGCCGGTCGCGGATGGCGTCCGCCTCGCCGGCCGCGGCCAGCTTGGCGAGGGCGTACTGGCGGATCGTCTCCAGCATCCGGTACCGCGTGGTGGGTCCGGCGGTGTCGGCGATGACGAGCGACTTGTCGACCAGCCTGCCGAGGCCGGTGAGGACTTCCATCCGTGGCCCGCACACGCCGGCGGCCGCGTCGAGCGTGAAGCCGCCGTGGAAGACGCCGAGGCGGCGGAAGAGGACGCGGTCGGGTTCGTCGAGCAGGTCGTGGCTCCAGGCCATGGAGGCCGCGAGTGTCTGGTGCCGGGCCGCCACCCCGCGCGGTCCGCGGACCAGGAGGGCGAAGCGGTCGTCGAGGCCGTCGAGGATCTCGGCGACGGTGAGGGTGCCGGACCACGCTGCCGCCAGCTCGATCGCCAGGGGAATCCCGTCCAGCCGGGCGCACAGGGTGGTCGTCGCGCCGGTGTCCGGGGCGCCGGAGCGGGCCGTGAAGAGCGCGGTGGCGTCCGCGGCGTTGAGCGAGGGCACCCGCCAGACGCGCTCGCCGGGCACCCCCAGCGGTTCGCGGCTGGTGGCCAGGACGGTCACGTTGGGGCAGGTGGTGATGACTTCGAGGGCGGCGTCCGCGGCGGCGGCGAGGACGTGCTCGCAGTTGTCGAGGCAGAGCAGCATCCGGCGGTCGCCGATCTGGCGGGCCAGGGAGCCGTGGTCCGGGGTGAGCAGGGTGCCGGTTGCCGCCGCGAGGAGTTCGGGTACGACCGCGGCGTCGTTGGTGGCGGTGAGGTCGGCCCAGCGCACGTCGTCGTGCGCGCCGGCCACCTGGAGGGCCAGGCGGGTCTTGCCGCACCCGCCCGGCCCGGCCACGGTGACCAGTCGGTTGGCGACGAGCTCCGCGGCGAGCGCGCGCAGCTCCTCGGCGCGCCCGACGAAGGGGGTGAGCTGCGGCGGCGGGGTGGCTGACATCGCGGATCAGTGTGCCACTCCGGATGGTGGCCAGGTGGCCGATATTTCCGGCTCGTTGGAGCGGCAGGGTCATGGGTGTCCGGTTCACGAGGTGGAGGAGAACGAAATGAGCAAGGTCATCGCCAACATGTCCATGTCCCTCGACGGTTTCATCGCCGACCCCGGCGACGGCATCGACCTGCTGTTCGGGTGGATGGGCAACGGCGAGGTGGAGGTCCCGACCGCCGTGGAGTGGGCGACGTTCCGCATGTCGCCGGCGAGCGCGGACTACATGAAGGCGGCCATGGCGCGGGTCGGAGCCCTCATCGCGGGCCGCCACCTGTACGACATCACCCACGGCTGGGGAGGCAAGCACCCCATGGGGGTCCCGGTGGTGGTCGTCTCGCACTCGACGCCCGCCGAGGTCCCGGAGGGCTTCACGTTCGTGTCCAGTGTCGAAGAAGCGGTGCAGGTGGCGTCCGAGCTGGCGGGGGACAAGGACGTGGTGATCGCGAGCGCGAAGATCGCGCAGCAGGCCCTGGACGCGGGCCTGGTGGACGCCATCAACGTGGACCAGGTGCCGGTGCTGCTCGGGGAGGGGGTCCGCTGGTTCGAGAACCTGAGCAAGACCCCCGTGCGGTTGAGCAACCCCACGGTGGTGGAGGGCAACGGGGTGACACACCTGGCGTACGAGGTGGTGCGTTAGGTGGTCGACACCGATCTCCGCAGGGCTCGGATGATCCCGATGCACCCGCCCACGGCGATCGCGCTGATCGCCAGCGGCCAGAAGTTCAGGTCCACGGCCAGAACCGAACCCACGCCGGCGAGGAAGCTGCCGACTCCCGCGCTGCTGAAGGTCTTGTTCCGCGGGAGTACGGCGAACTCGGTCAGCCCGACGAACACCGCTGCGACGGCCATCAGTACCACCCCGGCCACGACGTAGCCCGTCGTGCCGAGTGGGCTCCTGGTGGTGTCGCCCGCCACGAGATCGTGCACGACGGCGACGACGAAGAACGCCATCAGCGGACCGTAGGCGAGGTGGAGGCCGAACGTCAGGGCCGCGCGCAGCCCCTTGTGCGGGGCGTCCGCCTGGGACGGCTGTGGCTGGGGGCGAGCCGGGCCGGGGTGGATCTGGCCAGGGTGGACACGCCCGGCGGCGATTTCACCGAGGAGTTGTTGGTACGCCTGGGCCCGCTCCGCGGGCTGCGCGCTCTTGGCCGATCGGGCGATTTCCTCGAGCGCCGCCGGCCCGGCTTTCGGGGGCACCGGGGCGGGTGGCTGGGTGGGTGTTCGGGTGGGCGTTCGCGTGCCCGGCGCCGGATCCTTCGGGAATGGTTCCGCCGCGGTCGGCAGTTGCGGCTGCACCGCACGGTTGCGGACCAGCCCGAGCTCGTCGAGCGACAGGTGTGAGAGTGCTTGCGGCTCCGGAAGCCCCTGCGCCTTGGCCGCCCGGCGGACGCGCCGGTGCAGGGCCGTGATGTTGAGCAGTTCGGGGGCGCCGGGGATGCCGTTCCGGAGCGCGTCGAGCAACCGGAGCGTGTAGGCGGGGTAGCGTTCGCCGTCCAGAACGTTCGAGGACCGGTTGGGTGGAGCCGAGGTCAGGATCGCCGCGCCCTCGATGTCCACCTCGGCGGCCAGGTCGGTCGCGGCGGACATCCGCTGCGCGAGCGCCCGGCCGGAGTAGCAGCAGTCGAGGATCACGATCTTCGAGCTGGCGTCGCTGTCGCGGACGAGATCGGCGACGACGCGGTACTCCATGCCGGTGAACCGAACTTCCTCGGAGCGGGTGTCGGCGAAGGTCAGGTACAGCTCGTTCAGGTAGATACCGTGACCGGCGAAGTAGACCAGGAGGAGGTCGTCCGCTTCCCCGGCGGCGGTGGCGAGCGTCCGCCCGATCTCCTCGCGCCCGGCGTTTTCCGGCACGAGCAACGAGTGCCGCGGTGCGAGTGAACCGTACCGTTCGTCTGTGAGCACGTTCCGCAGCTCCGCCGCGCCCGCGTGCACGCCGCGCAGCTGGGGCAGGTGGCGGTAGCCGCCGACGCCGATGAACACCGCCCGGGATCGGTGCGGATCTGGCAGCCGCATCGGTCAGTCCTGGTTCAGCAGCTTCGGCAGGAGGTCGTCGAGGTCCTTCGCGTGCTGGGACGAGACCTCGATCGACTGCCCGTCCGGCTTGGTGATCTTCAACGTGACCGCGTGCTTGCGCGGCCGGTTGAGCCAGGACTTGAGGCTCTCGGCGAGCACCGTGACGAATCCGCCCGCCCCGGCCAGGGCGATGACCAGTTCGGTCACCTCGCCCATGTGACCCGGCGGTGGCGGTGCGGTGACCCGCTTGACGTGCTTGCGCAGCTCGGGTTCGTCTCGCAACCACTCGCGGAGGACCTCGAGATCGCCCACCGGATCGTCACCGTCCACCGCCAGCCGCAGAAAACCCGCCACGGCGCCCCCTTCGGTTCAAGATCACGAATCCTAGTGGAGCGAGACACCCGGCGGGCCGCGATTCCCGGGTTTGGCGCACGTCGACGGGAGTCATCCGTGCCACCGGCCCCGTAGTCGGCGGCCCGGTTCGGCCCACAGACAATCCGTGAAGGCCGCGCCGTGGCTGGTGACCACCCCGTTCCCGGCTTAGCGCGCTAGTTGTGGTGACCTGACACGTTGTTGATTGTGAGGGTAGTCGGGTGATGGGTGGGTGGCCTGCTAGGGCGGAGTGTGTGGGCGGTCGGTGTTGTAGTGCTGGACCCAGGTGAGGACCTCCAGGACTGGTAGTGGATGCGTCGCAACACCCACCCCGCCCGGAGGTCCTCCCCACAATCAACCCAACACGCCGTCCACAACCTCACAAGTCACGACAGCTAGTGTTGACTAACCGCCTTTACCCTCTCCAGCAGCGCTTCCTGGCTCCGCCTGCTTCGTACGTCATCTTTCCGCAGGCTCCGCCCCTCATCGAGCACATCTCGGAATTCCGCGGACGCAACCTCTGCGGCAGAAGTGATGGCATTCTCGATGTCATCGGACAGTTTCTCGGATATGCGAAAGTTGAGCTTTTTTGGATTTTCGAGTTTTTTAATCGCAGCGTCAGTATCGCCAGCCTCAAAGATGGGGATGAGGCCGGGATTAACGAGCGCCGACACCATCATGGCGATGTGGTACTTGGCCGCCTTTAGTGTCGTGGATTCCGGCGTTCTCGCGAAATATCTATCAATGCGATAGATGATCCAGGCCGCGTAGTAATACGTTTCAACGGGGTAATTTCCCCACACGAAGGAATCTTCGACCTCGAGATCTTTAGGTGATCCAATCGCGCGAGAAGACTCGCCAAAAAGGGTTGCGGCCACAGCGCGGTTCAACTCCGGCGTCGCGACTACGCGGGTACGGGCGAATTCAAGTGCTGCTCCACGATTCTGGCGCTCGTAGCGCAAGCCGTCCGCGCCGGACTGTGCGAAGTACTCCTCAACGTTTTTCGCTATCTGTGAGCTGGCCTGTATATCCGTAGATCCAATCGCAGTCTGCAGATTGGTTGCAATTGAGACACTTGTCCGAACGTCACGGTCGTTAGAACTCACAATCTTAACGGGTATCCACAGATTAGCCAGCAATTGAGGGTCTTTTTTCACCTCGTCGGTTTCCGACCAGCGAATGAGCTGATGGCTCGTTTGTCCACCGTTTACGATTTGGTATCCCGAAATAAAGAATCGGTCGCCGTTTCCACGTAGACCGGTCGCAATGATCGTCAATCCATTATTCAAGAAAGGGAAATGCTCGCGTTCGGCTGACTGCAACGTTCCCATAATTCGGCTATTCACCGTATTATCGGGACCGAGATCCAGGCGCACGTTGTCGTCGAATATTCCGGCGCGAACTTCTCCAAAATTGTCCTTCAGCAGCTTCATGATTTCGGCTGCCGATACAAGGCCGATGTAAGCCTCGCTCACCCTCTCTGTCGCCGGGATCGTCTGCCGCTTCTCGAAGTTGAATTGGACGTTCTGGGGCCCGTGACGTTCCTTTTGCTTGTCGGCGAGCTCTTCGTGACCGTGGGTGCGAAGTCTGAGGCCCTCCGAGTAGACCCCAAGTTCGCGTATGCGCGCAATCGCTTCTGTAACTTGAAGCTGAGACTGGGCGCCCTGTCCATCATTGGAGCTAGTCGTCACATAGTAGAGTTCGCACGGAATGCGACTGTCCTGGAATTTGTCACCGTTCTCCGCTATGCGGTCGATGAGGATTGCCAGGTCGACCAGCCTTGGCGGAAGTGACACCGAGTTGGCCTTAATCGCATACTTTGTAACGGCTTCAACGCCGTGAAGGAACTTGGCGATGAGCTTCGAGTCGTACGACTCGCTTGTCTTGGCCTGAATAAAGATCACCTTTGAAGAATTTGCACCCTGCCCCGCAATTAAATCATCAATCTCCTCCGGTTCGAAAACGATCCGGTTATTGACAATTACTGCGGCAATGTCGATTCCTTCATCTTCGCCGCCGCCAAGGACCGTTCTTTCAATTGATTCCACGTCGTCGCGCACGTACTGGAATAGATAGTTCGCTGCGACGTATCGTTCGAACTTGTCAGCATCGGTTCCTTCGAAACCAAAGTCGCGGCCGAATTTCGCAACACGCTTGCTTGTAAGGGTGTGCATTAGACCTCCTTGTGATCCCCCCGCGTCGAGTGACACCCTCGTCGTTCGCCTGTCGCTGGCCATTTCCCAGGTGAGAGTGCAACGGGTAACAGCAGTGACCGTGACAGGAGGTTACTGGGTTCGGATCTCCGCGTCGATAGCCGCTCATCGTGCCGTTGACTTTTGGGTGGCGTTGGAAAATTGCTGGATAACGGGGAGAGTGGGTGACCTTTCGCCATCTCGTCGACCCGACACAGGGTGATGGCCTGTCAGGAGCTCGCCAAGATGCCGTTCGGTCGAACGCGGACACAACCGCCACGTCCGCCCCGTCATATCGAAGATGTGTTTATCCGGCGAGGGCATTCTTTATCTTTGTGTGTTGCGCCCCTCGGTGCGGCCATCGGCCGCTCGTGTAGGTCGGGTCCCGCCTCTGTCGGCCGATGCGGCGCGCCCCGGAGGGGCGCCTTGTTCCCCTGATGAGAAGCCGACAAGCGAGGGTTACGCATGGGGAGGAACAGCACGAAGCCCCTGGTCAATGGCTCTACCAGGGGTTTTGTGCCCCCGGCAGGATTCGAACCTGCGACACCCGCTTTAGGAGAGCGGTGCTCTATCCCCTGAGCTACGAGGGCTGGCGGTCTCAGACTAGCGGGTCCGGCCACCGCTGATGAGCGTGACCTACGCCTCGCGCCCGGAGCGACCACCGATCACCGACGAAGCGTCCACCGATCAACCGACGAAAGGTGCAACCACCCCGGGTGAACAGCGTATCGACGGCAGCGCTACCAGTGGGTAACCTTCCGTGACCGGGACGCGGAAACCCCGCTCCACCGACCGTTCGGAGGGCTTAGGTTGATCAAGCTCATGTTCGCCGACGACGAGGATCTCGTGCGCTCCAGCCTGCGCGGCATGATGGCGGGCGCGCCGGACATCGAGGTGGTCGGTGAGGCGAACGACGGCCGCTCGGCAGTGGAAACCGCCCGGCGGCTGCATCCGGACGTCGTCCTGCTGGACATCAAGATGCGCGCCCCCGACGACGGCATCCGCGCCCTGCGCGCGATCCTCGAGCTGCCCAGCCCGCCCGCCGCCGCGATGCTGACCACCTTCGACATGGACGAGTACGTCAGCTTGGCTCTCCGGCTCGGCGCGAACGGCTTCCTGCTCAAGGACATCGAGCCCGCCGCCCTGCTGCGCGCGGTCCGTGACCTCGCCCGCGGCGGCGCCGTTCTCGACCCGGGCGTCGCCGCGCGGATGGTGCGCGCCCACCGCGAAGGGCAACGCGCCGCGCAGCCCGCGCGCAAGTTGCTCGCCTCACTGTCCGACCGCGAGCGCGAAGTGGTCGGCCTCATCGGGCAGGGCCTGTCCAACGCTGAGATCGGCGGCAAGCTCCACCTGTCCGAGGCCACCGTCAAGGGCTACGTCTCCGCGGTCCTGTCCAAGATCGGCGCCGCGAACCGCGTGCAGGCCGCCCTGCTCGCCTACCGCGGCGGGCTGCTGGACCAGTGACTTCTTAGGCGGGTCTCAGCACCGTCCGCAACACTGTCTACATGCGCATTCTCGTTGTCGACGACGATCGGGCCGTCCGGGAGTCGCTCCGCCGGTCGCTGGAGTTCAACGGCTACCAGGTGGAGCTCGCCGGCGACGGCGCCCAGGCGCTGGAGCGCGTCATCGCCGACCGGCCGGACGCCATGATCCTCGACGTCATGATGCCCAGACTCGACGGGCTGGAGGTGGCCCGCCGCCTGCGCAGCACCGGCGACGACCTGCCGATCCTCGTGCTCACCGCCCGGGACACGGTCTCCGACCGTGTCTCCGGCCTGGACGCGGGCGCCGACGACTACCTGCCGAAGCCCTTCGCGCTGGAGGAGCTCCTCGCCCGCCTCCGCGCGCTCCTGCGCCGCGCCTCCCGCGAGGCCCAGACACCGCCGGACGCCGAGAAGCTCACCTTCGCCGACCTGACCCTCGACCCGGGCACCCGAGAGGTCCGCCGCGGCGAGCGCGACATCAGCCTCACCCGCACCGAGTTCGCGCTGCTCGAGCTGTTCATGTCCTACCCGAAGCACGTGCTGACCCGCGGCCGCATCCTCGAGGAGGTGTGGGGCTACGACTTCCCGACCTCGGGCAACGCGCTGGAGGTGTACGTCGGCTACCTGCGCCGCAAAACCGAGGCCGGCGGTGAGCCGCGCCTGATCCACACCGTCCGCGGCGTCGGGTACGTCCTCCGGGAAACCCCGCCGTGAGCCATGTCGTGACCGAACCGGTGCCCGTGATCCGCGTCGACAACGGAGGCGGCCACGCCCCCCGGAGGGTGTCGCTGCGGGCGCGCGTCACGCTGCTGGCCGCGGCGTGCGTGGCGGGGGCGCTGGCGCTGGTCTCGCTCGGCGCCTACATCACGGTCTACAACAACCTGTACCAGCAGGTCGACGACGAGCTGATCCAGCAGGCGAACAGCGTGATCAACGACCCGCAGGTCGTGCAGACCGGCGGCCTGCGCATCCCCACCTACATCACGCGGCTGGTCGACGTGCGGTTCGACCTGATCGTCGCCGACGGCTCGTCCGCCTTCGAGTCGGAGCCGTCGATGCGGCCGCCGATCGGGCTGGACGAGCGCGAGGTCGCCAGCGGCCAGAAGCCGTCGTCGATCCGCACCGACCAGAACACCGACTCGCGCGTGCTCGCCGTGCCCTACCGCTACCAGCCGGGTGTGGCGCTCGTGCTGTCGCAGCCACTCGACGCGACCAAACAGACCCTGCGTGAGCTGGCGGTGGTCCTCGCGCTGATCGGCGGCGGCGGGATCGTGGTCGCCGCCCTCGCCGGCACGGCCGTGGCCCGCACCGGGCTGCGGCCGGTGGAGCGGTTGACATCGGCGACCGAGCACATCGCCCGGACCGGCGACCTGCGCCCGATCCCGATCAGCGGCGACGACGAGCTGGCCCGGCTGACGCACAGCTTCAACACGATGCTCGGCGCCGTCGCCGAATCCCAGGACCGGCAGCGGCAGCTCGTCGCCGACGCAGGCCACGAGCTGCGCACGCCGCTGACCTCCTTGCGCACCAACCTGGAGCTGCTGCTGTCCGCCAGCCGCTCCGGGGCGCCGACGCTGTCGGAGAAGGACCGCGCGGAGATCGAGACCGACATCAAGGCGCAGCTGGACGAGCTCACCCAGCTCATCGGCGACCTCGTCGAGCTGGCGCGCCAGGACGAGCCGCGCACCGCGTTCGAACGGGTCGAGATGGTCGAGGTCGTGGAACGCGCGCTCGACCGTGCCCGCCGCCGGGCCGGGGAGATCGAGTTCGACGTCGCGCTCCAGCCGTGGCACGTCATCGGTGACGCCGGCGCCCTCGAGCGAGCGGTGCTGAACCTGCTGGACAACGCGGTCAAGTTCTCGCCGCCGCACTCGCGCGTCGGCGTGCGGATGTACCCGCTCGGCGACGGCACCGCGGTCATCGAGGTGGCCGACTCGGGACCGGGCATCGCCGACGAGGACCTGCCGCGCGTCTTCGACCGCTTCTACCGCTCGTCCGAAGCACGCACCCTGCCCGGATCCGGCCTCGGGCTGGCGATCGTCAAACAGGCCGCCGAACGCCACGGCGGCGCCGCGTACGCCGGCCGCGCCCCGGAGGGCGGCGCCCTGCTGAGCCTGCGTCTCCCCGGCATGCCCGGCTGAACCACGACGTCCTACGTGTGTTGATTCGTGTAGGATTTTGTGTAGTTGGTGGGCGATGGGAGCGATGGTGCTGGCGCGTCAGCGGCAGGCGATGATCCTCGAAGAGGCACGGCGGAACGGCGCGGTGCGCGTGAGCGACCTGGTCAGCAGGCTCGGCGTGTCCGACATGACCATCCGCCGCGACCTGGACGTGCTCGCCGGCCGCGGCCTGGTGGAGAAGGTGTACGGCGGCGCGACCGCCGTGCTCGGCCCCAGCACCGAGGAGCCCGGGTTCGAAGCCAAGTCGGCGCGGCAGCGGGCGCAGAAGGAGGCCATCGCGAGCCGCGCCGCCGAGCTGGTCCAGCCGGGCACCGCGATCGGCCTCTCCGCGGGCACCACCACGTGGACGCTGGCCCGCGCGCTGGACGGTGTGCCAGGGCTGACGATCGTTACCAACTCGATCCAGGTCGCCGACGTGCTGCGCGCGTCGTCCGCGCCGGACCGCACGGTCGTGCTCACCGGCGGCGTCCGCACGCCGTCCGACGCGCTGGTCGGTCCCGTCGCCGTGCACAGCCTGCGCCGCCTGCACCTCGACCAGGTGTTCCTCGGCGTGCACGGCATGGCCGAAGGGGCGGGCTTCACCACGCCGAACCTGACCGAGAGCGAGACCGACCGCGCGCTGGTCGAGTCCGGGCGGCGGCTGGTCGTGCTCGCCGACTCGTCCAAGTGGGGCGTCGTCGGCATCTCCACCATCGCCGAGCTGGACGAGGCGCATGTCGTGGTGACCGACGACGGCCTTGGGGAGGCGGCGCGCACCGTCTTGGCTGAGCATGTGGGTGACCTCGAGGTCGCACCCGTCAACGACGACACGGAGGAAGAGTGAGGCGGACCCTTCGCCACCTTGCCGACGGCAGGGAGATCATCTACTTCGACGAGGGCGACGACACGCCGTCCCGCACGGCGGAGGACACGCGCGACCTGCCGGCGGTGGCCGCCAGTTCGGAGATCCGCCTCGACCCGCTGACCGGCGAGTGGGTCGCGATGGCCGCGCACCGGCAAACCCGTACCTACAAGCCGCCGGCCGACCTGTGCCCGCTGTGCCCGAGCAAGCCGGGCAAGCCGAGCGAGATCCCCGAGGCCGACTACGACGTCGTCGTGTTCGAGAACCGCTTCCCCTCCTTCGAGGAGGGCGCTATCGGCGAGCGGTCCACACTGGACGGTCTGGGTCTCGTGCGGACCGCGCCGGGCAAGGGGCGCTGCGAGGTCGTCTGCTTCACCAGCGACCACAACGGATCCTTCGCGGGGCTGAGCCCGTCCCGCGTGCGCACGGTCGTCGACGCCTGGGCGGACCGGACGGCCGCGCTGTCTCGGATCGACGGGCTGGAGCAGGTCTTCCCGTTCGAGAACCGGGGCGAGGAGATCGGCGTGACGCTGCACCACCCGCACGGCCAGATCTACGGCTACCCGTTCGTCACGCCGAAGACGCGCCGCATGCTCGACGTGGCCCGCGCCTACCAGGAGGAACACGGCCGCCCGGTGCTCGGCGACGTGCTGGCCGCCGAGCGCAAGGCGGGCACGCGCGTGATCGCGGAGGGGCAGTACTGGACGGCGTTCGTCCCGCCCGCGGCGCGGTGGCCGGTGCACGTGCAGGTCGTGCCGCACCGCCAGGTGCCCGACATCCCGGCGCTGACCGACGCCGAGCGGGACGACTTCGCCGAGGTCTACCTCGACGTGCTGCGCCGTTGCGACGGGCTGTACAACCGGCCGCTGCCCTACATCGCCGGCTGGCACCAGGCGCCCGTCCGGATCGACCGCGAGCTGGGCTGGCTGCACCTCGAACTGTTCTCGATCCTGCGTGCGCCGGACAAGCTGAAGTACCTGGCCGGGTCCGAGTCGGGCGAGGCGGTGTGGATCAACGACGCCACCCCGGAGCAGATCGCGGAACGTCTCCGCGCGGTGGGCTGAGTCCGGCGGCATACTCATGCGTGACCCTCAGGCTGGGCTCAGCCCGCTCTCAGGACCGACACGCATGGTAGGGACATGACCGAGAACGACCCCAGCGCACCGCACGACGGCGGTGCCCAGCGGGAGCCCGGCGCGCAGCAGTCGCCGGAGGACGCGAAGACGCCACCGCGCGGAACGCCGCTCGGCTCGGGGCCGCAGCAGCAGCCGAGTCCGTGGTCGGCGCAGGGAGCCGCGCAGCAGTCGCACGCCGCCCAGCCGGGGCAGGCCGGGGGGCACGAGCAGGGCGCGTACGCGCAGACCGGGCAGCAGCCAATCGGGCAGGGGACCGGGCAGCAGCAGACCGCGCAGCCGGGGCAGTCCGCCGGTGGCTATCCGTGGACGCCGCCGGGCGCGCAGCAGCAGTCGCCGTACGCGACCGCGACAATGCCCGCGCCGGCCGTGCCGCAGCAGCGTCGTGGCCCGGGCAAGCTCGTGGCCGGGGTTGCCGTGCTGGCGTTGATCGTCGGTGGCGGAGCGGGTGCCGCCGGGGGGTACCTGACCGCGCAGAACAGCGGGAGCGGCGCGTCCTACAACGCGCTCGACCAGCCGGTGCCCGCGCAGCAGACGGCGACCGCGCCGGAGGGCTCGGTGGAGGCGGTGGCGCAGAAGCTGTCGCCGAGCGTGGTGGAGCTGCAGGTGTCCGGCCGGAGCGGGCAGGGTGAGGGCTCCGGGTTCGTGCTGTCCACCGACGGCTACATCCTGACCAACAACCACGTCGTCGAGGTCGCCGCGGAGGGCGGGGCGATCCAGGCGGTGTTCCAGGACGGCACCAAGGCGGACGCGTCGATCGTCGGCCGCGACCCGACGACCGACGTCGCGGTCGTGAAGGTCAACGGCGTGAAGAACCTGACGCCGGTGGCGCTCGGCAACTCGGACGACCTGAACGTCGGCCAGTCGGTGGTGGCGATCGGGTCGCCGTTCGAGCTGGCCGGGACGGTCACGTCGGGCATCGTGAGCGCGCTGCACCGCCCGGTGCGGGCCGGTGGCAGCGAGGGCGACCAGACGACGGTGATGAGCGCGATCCAGACCGACGCGGCGATCAACCCGGGCAACTCGGGTGGTCCGCTGGCGAACCTGTCGGGCCAGGTGATCGGCATCAACTCGGCCATCTACAGCCCGCAGTCGAGCGGAATGGGCCAAACGGAGGCGACGAACGCCGGCATCGGTTTCGCGATCCCGATCAACCAGGCGCGGCGGACGGCGCAGGAGATCATCGACACCGGAAAGGCGACGCAGACGTTCATCGGGGCGAACGTCAGCGACGCGCAGCAGGGTGGCGCCCAGATCGCCGGCGTGCAGTCCGGCAGCCCGGCCGAGCAGGCGGGCCTCAAGCAGGGCGACGTCGTGACGAAGGTCGAAGACCTGGTCATCAACGACGCGGACGGCCTGATCGCGGCCGTGCGAACCCGCGCCCCGGGCGACAAGGTGACCTTCACATTGAGCGACGGCCGCACGGTGCAGGTCACCCTGGGCGGCCAACCGGTGCCGACGAACTGATTGTTGCCGGCCGCTCGGGGCGGCCGGAGGGGATGAACAGGCGCTCGGCCGCACGGGGCGGCCGAGACCACTTGACCGGCTCTACGGGGTTGAGCCGGTATCCAAGCCGCGTGCGACTGGAAGTTTCCGGTCGCGCGCGGTTTCTCTTTGCGCTTGCCGCGGGATGGGGCGCAGAACTTGGCCGGGCCGGAGCCGCCGTGCGAGGGGCCGCGGCGACCAGCCGCGGGAAATTGTCTACTTCGGACGGCGGCTTGGTGCGGGGGCCTCCCGTGATCCGGCCGTGGGGCCAGGTCGGCGAGGGCTGCTGCCCCGTCGGGGGCGTTCGGGCGAGACGGCGCGCTCGTGCGTGCCCGGCCTACCTCTCAGTAGTGGCGACGTGCTCGTCGAAGGTCGGTAACAACCGGATACCGTGTGCTCATGGAACGCAGTGCACAGCGGCTGGGCCGCGCGCTCGTGGTGATCGTGGACGACCGCGCGGCGCACGGCGAGCATGAGGACACCTCGGGCCCCCTGGTTCAGGAGCTGCTGGAGGAAGCCGGCTTCATCGTGGACGGCGTGGTGCTGGTGCACGCCGACACCGTGGCGATCCGCAACGCGCTCAACACCGCCGTCATCGGTGGTGTGGACCTCGTCATCACCGTCGGCGGCACGGGGGTGTCGCCGCGCGACGTCACCCCGGACGCGACGATCGGCGTGCTCGACCGGCCCATCCCCGGGATCGGCGAGGCCCTGCGCTCCTCCGGGCTCGCCGCCGGCGCGGTCGACGCGGGCATCTCGCGTGGCCTGGTCGGCGTGTCCGGCAGCACGCTGGTGGTCAACCTCGCCGGCTCGCGCGCCGCGGTGCGCGATGGCATGGCGACGTTGTCCTCGCTCGTGCCGTACGTGATCGACCAGCTCTCCGGGCTCGACGAGTCCTGATGCCCGGGGAGGACCGGGAGCACAAGCCTCCCCGCGACCGGCGCAAGCTGGACGAGATCTTCGGGGAGGTCCTCCCGGAAACGACGTCCGACGAACGCGAGCCGGAACGCCCGGCCCGCGACGAGGACGCCTGGTACCGCGAGAACCGGCCGCCCCACCACGGCGGTTAGGCGCGACGGTTCGGCCGACGAGGCGTTGGCCGGCCGAGCAGGCCCCGGCAGCCGACGCCACATCTGGTGGCCGACGCTGTGCCGCCTTGACCGGCTACCGGACGGACCAGGCTGCGGGGCGCGCCGTTTTGAAGCGCCGATGGCTGCCGGGGGCTGTTGTCCCGCGCTCAGGGCCGGCGTTCGGCTGATGCCGGGTGCGGCAGGCGGGTGTCGGCTGGTGGGGTGTGGTTTGTGTCTTGGGTGGGCGATGGCGTGTGGGGCGCCGTTGGCTGCCGGGTGGTCGCTGCGTGGCCGTTGTCCCGTGCCGGGAGCCGGCACTCAACTGGTGCGGAGGTGCGCCGTTTGAGGCTGCCGATGGCTGCCGGAGGTCGCCGCGTGCTGTTGCCCCCGCCGGGGCCGGCTCAGCTGATGCCGAGGTGCGCCCGTGGGTGTGGCATGCATCGGGGTGGGTAGTGCCGCATCGGGTTGTGGTGGCCTGTGGGCCTGGCGCCGGGGCAGTGTGGCGGGCTCGTACTGGCGTTCGGCAGGTGTCCGAGCGTGGCTCAGTGGGCTTGGCTGACTTCCTGCTCCGAGACCGGAGCCCCGGAGCAGGAAGCGGGCTTCAGTCGCGGCTTTCGACGCGGCTGCTGACCTGGCCGTTGGAGCCGCTCTGCTGGCGCAGCAGGTCGCGGATCTCCGTCAGCAGCTCGACGTCCGTCGGCTCGGAGGGGCCCTCCTCCTGGCCGCGCTTGCGGCGCTCCTGGATCTTCTTCATCGGCAGGACCAGCAGGAAGTAGACCACCGCGGCCACGATCACGAAGTTGATCGCCGCGTTGATCACGCCGCCGAAGTCGAGGAACGTGGAGTCGTTGTCGCTCAGGACGTTGAACCCCAGGCCCTTCGCGGCGTCCGAACCTCCGATCGCGTTGATCAGCGGCTTGATCAACCCGTTGGTGAACGCCGTGACGATCGCGGTGAACGCCGTCCCGATGACGACCGCGACCGCCAGCTCGATGACGTTGCCGCGCATCAGGAAGTCTTTGAAGCCCTTCAGCATGTGCACTCCTCTCGTCCGGAAACGGCTAACGGAGGGTAACGGCTACCGGATTCCGGAGTGACATCGCGGCCACCTCCCTGGCCGTCTCCTCGGGCAACGAGAGGACGACGAGCGGCCCGTCCCGCGCGCTCGCGAGGCGTCCGGCCGCGGCGGGCGGCGGCCGCACCGACAGCACGCTCGCCATGCTGGCCAGCACTTTCCTGCCGTCCACGGACTCGTCGAACGTGACCACGTCGACGCGCATGCCGGGGGTCAGCAACTCGGCCACACCGGTGTCCGCGAGGCGGACCGGGACCGCGGCAAGGGCAAGATCACCCGTGAAGGGGACGGGTGCGGAGGGTGGCGGCGGCGCGGCCCGTGGCTCCGCGGCGTCCGGGCGCGCGGCCAGCACGGCTGCGGTGATCAGCAGGCCGGCGGCAACCAGCTTGCGCAGCCGGTGCCAACGGCGGCCGCCGAAGCGGGGCCGGAGCCGGTTCCAACGGGCACGCGGATCGAAGCGCATGGCGAAGCACCCCCAGTCGTCGAGTGCGACGGCGGTGGGCCGTCGACGGAACCGACGCTAGGGGTGCTGACACCCGGCGGAAAAGACGCGGATCTGGCAGCTGTGGATAACTGGGTACTTGTGGATAACTCGGCCGTCAGGAAGCCGCGGCCGCGGTTGTCGTCGTACCGCTCGACGAGGATGACGAAGAGGCGGAGCTGCTCTTGCTCTCGCTGGAGGTGCTCGACGAGCTGGACGAGGAGGTGGACGACTTCGACGAGGAGGACGAAGACGACGAGCGCGAGTCGGTCCGGTAGAAGCCGGAGCCCTTGAAGATCACGCCGACCGCTCCGTAGAGCTTGCGCAGCGGGCCGGTGCACTCCGGGCACTCGGTCAGGCTGGCATCGGAGAACGACTGCACGGCCTCGAAACGGTGGCCGCACTCCTTGCAGGCGTACTGGTACGTGGGCACAGGTGCTCCTTCGCGCATTGGCACTCGATCCGCAAGAGTGCTAACGCAATTGTGCTGGAGACCATTCCCCCAGCGCAAACAAGGGTTGGTCACAGTGGCAGCCGGACGTGCCCGCGGCCGGGGGTGAGCGCCCCGGTCATGAGCACGTCGTGGTCCTCCGCGGGCAGCCGTTCGACCAGCTCAGCGTCCCGGACGACGGCCACCAGGTCGGCGCCGGGCGCGGCGTGCGCGAGGGACCGGTCGTAGAACCCGGCGCCCCGCCCGAGGCGCACGCCGCGGTGGTCGACGGCCATCGCGGGCAGCAGCACCAGCCCGGCGCCGGCCAGCGCGCCCGGGCCGAGTAGCGGACCGGTCGGCTCGAGGATGCGCCGCAGCCGGCCCGCGCGCAGGCTCCCGGTGCCGGTGTACTCGGCCCAGTCCAGCGGCCCTGGTTCGGCGGGAATCGCCGGGAGCAGCACCCGCGCGCCGCGGTCGCGGAGCACGTCGAGCAGGCCGATCGAGCCCGGCTCGGAGCCGAACGGGACATAGCAGCACACGGTGTCCGGCAGTGACATCGCGGACACCGCGCGGACCAGCGCGGCGGCCTCGGCGACCCGTCGCTGCACGGTGACGGCCGCGCGGGCGGCGGACAGCTTTGCGCGCCACTCGGCCTTCGTCACCTCGTCATTGCGCTGCGCACCCATGTACGCAGGTTAGGCTTGGCGCCTATGACGGGCGCCTTCGACAACCACTCGTTCCGAACCGCAATCGTCCCGGCCGCGGGCCTGGGCACCCGGTTCCTGCCGACGACGAAAGCGGTTCCCAAGGAGCTGCTCCCGGTGGTGGACACCCCGGGGATCGAGATCGTCGCGAGCGAAGCCGCGCAGGCCGGGGCGAAACGCCTGGTGATCGTCACCTCGCCGGGCAAGGAGTCCGTGGTCAACTACTTCCGGCCGTCGCCCGAGCTGGAGGCCAACCTCGAGCGCAAGGGCAAGTCCGCGCTGCTGGAGAAGGTCCGCCGCGGGCCGGAGCTGATCGACGTCGAGGTCGCGATCCAGGAGGAGGCGCTCGGCCTCGGGCACGCGGTGGCCCAAGCCGAGCCGAACCTGACCGACGAGGACGCGGCCGTCGCGGTGCTGCTGCCCGACGACCTGGTGCTGCCGGCCGGCGTGCTCTCGAAGATGGCCGAGGTGCGCGCCAAGCACGGCGGCAGCGTGCTGTGCGCGTTCGACATCCCGAAGGAGCAGATCTCGCCCTACGGCGTGTTCGACGTCACCGACACGGACGACTCCGACGTCAAGCAGGTGCACGGCATGGTCGAGAAGCCGTCGCCGGAGGAAGCGCCGTCCACCTACGCGGCGGCCGGCCGCTACCTCCTCGACCGGGCGATCTTCGACGCCCTGCGTCGCATCGAGCCGGGCGCGGGTGGTGAACTGCAGCTCACCGATGCCGTCGCGCTGCTGATCGAGGAGGGCCACCCCGTGCACATCGTGGTCCACCGGGGCGGGCGGCACGACCTCGGCAACCCGGGCGGCTTCCTCAAGGCCGCCGTCGACTTCGCCCTCGACGACCCGGACTACGGGCCCGAACTGCGCAACTGGCTGACCGAACGACTCGGGACCGATCGCTGATGACCGACCCCACCCCGGAGCCCGACCAGGCCGAGCAGGACCTCCGCTCGGTCGACGAGCAGATCGCCCGTGTCCTGCAGGCCGCGGTGCGCCCGCGACCCGTCCGCGTCGCGATTTCCGAAGCGCAGGGCCTGCTCTGCGCCGAGGAGGTCGTGGCCGAACACGCGCTGCCCGGCTTCGACCAGGCCGCCGTCGACGGTTACGCGGTGCGCAGCGTGGACGTGCGCGCCGACGGCGAGGAGCCCGTCCAGCTCCCGGTGGTGGGGGAGATCCCGGCCGGCTCGCGGCAGCCCCGGCGGCTGCAGCCCGGCCAGGCCGTCCGGGTCGCCACCGGGGCGCCGCTGCCGACCCTCGCCGACGCCGTCGTGCCGACCGCCTTCACCGACGGTCACCCGGCCAAGGTGACCATCCACCGTTCGGTGCCGTCCGCGGCGTACGTCCGGCGGACCGGTGAGGACGTGCAGATTGGCGACGTGGCCGTCCGCCAGGGCGACACGATCGGCGCGGCGCAGGTGGGCCTGCTCGCGGCGGTCGGCCGCTCGAAGGTGCTGGTCTACCCGCGGCCGCGGGTGTCGATCGTGTCGGTGGGCGACGAGCTGGTCGACATCGACCGCACCCCGACGACCGGCCAGGTCTACGACGTCAACTCCTACGCCCTCGCGGCCGCCGCGCGCGACGCGGGCGCCGAGGTCAGCCGCGTGGGGATCGTGCCGAGCGACCCGAAACGGCTGCGCGAGGTCGTCGAGGGCAGGCTGCTGATGTCCGAGGTCGTCGTGGTCGCGGGCGGCGCGGGCGGCACCGCGGGCGACGAGGTCCAGGCGGCCCTGTCCGACCTCGGCGAGATCGACATGACCCGCGTCGGCATGCACCCGGGGTCCGCGCAGGGCTTCGGGCGGCTCGGCCCCGACTCGGTGCCGACCTTCCTGATCCCGGCCAACCCGATGAGCGCACTGGTCGTGTTCGAGGTCTTGATCCGCCCGCTGATCCGCGCCGCCCGCGGCACCCGCAACCCGCACCGCCGCACGGTGAGCGCGCGGCTGCTGTCGCCGGTGTCCTCGACCAAGGGCCGGCGCGGCTACCTGCGCGGGCAGCTGCTGCGCGACGAGAGCACCGGCGAGTACCTGGTGCAGCCGCTCGGCACGTCCGGCGCGCACCTGCTCGCGTCGCTGGCCGAAGCGAACTGCCTCGTCAACGTGGACGAGGACCTCACCGAGGTGCCCGCGGGCGAGCAGGTCAAGGTGACCTTCCTGGCACAGCGGGGTTAGAACTGTCCGGTGCAGCCAGCAGCGTATGACCTGGAGTCCCGCCACCCCGGGTGGCCGGCCCGGCTGGGCCCGATCCGGGTGGCGGCCGGTGACGTCGCGGTGCGGCCGATCCGCCTGCGCGACGCGGGCGACTGGAGCCGGATCCGGCTGCGCGACCAGGAGCACCTCGAGCCGTGGGAGCCGACCGGGCCGGGGCCGTGGCGCGACCGGAACAGCTACTGGTCCTGGCCCGCGCAGTGGACGGCGCTGCGGTCGCTGGCCCGGCGCGGCCAGTGCCTGCCGTACACGATCACGCTGGACGGCGAGTTCGCCGGGCAGATCACGGTCGGTAACGTGATCCGGGCCTCACTGCGCTCGGCCTGGGTCGGTTACTGGGTGTCCTCCTCTGTGGTGAAGGGTGGGGTCGCCACGGCGGCCGTCGCGCTCGTCGTGGACCACGCGTTCAGCTCCGCCGGCCTGCACCGCATCGAGGCGACCGTGCGGCCGGAGAACACGCCGAGCATCAAGGTGCTGACCAAGGCGGGGTTCCGGCAGGAAGGCCTGTTCAAGCGGTACCTGGACGTGGCAGGCGACTGGCGGGACCACTACTGCTACGCGATGACGGTCGAGGAGAGCGGACCGGGTCTCGTGGCGCGTCTGGTCGCCGCCGGACGCGCCGAATACCTGTGACCGGGTCCGTTACCTAACCGCGAGTTTTTCACCGGATGGCGTGACCCTTTTTCTGCTTCCGAGCGGCGTGGCTCCGTCCCATCTGTTACTCCTGTGACTAGCGTGACGACATGTAGCAGTGAACGGGGGAGGTGAGAGGGGATTGCCCAGCTCGCTGATCATCGTCGCCTTGGCCGCGGCCTGGCTGGTCGTGCTCGTGCCCATGGTCGCCCGCAAGCGCCAGGCGGTCACGCAGACGGCCGACGCCGAACTGGCCGCCCGCGTGGTCCGAAGTGGCGGCGGCGCAGACGACGCGGAGGAGGAGTTCGCGATGTCCGAAACCACCCAGCAGGTCGCTGAGGCCGACGACCGCGTCGACTACGACGACGTCGAAGAGTACGAAGAGGAGCCGGCGCGCCGGTACGAGCCGGTGTCCGACCGCCGCTACCGGCCTGGCCGCGGCGGGTTCGACCCGGAGGCCGCGGAGATCGCCGCGCGCGCCAAGTACGCGTTCCGCCAGCGGGTCGTCCTCTGCCTGTTCCTGCTCGCGGTCGTCACCGCCGCCGGAGCCGGATTCCTGACCTCGTCACTGTGGTGGCTGCACGGCGCCATCGACCTCGTCCTGGTGGGTTACCTCGCCTACCTGCGTCGGCAAGTGCGCATCGAGGCCGAGATCCGCCAGCGCCGCATGGCCCGGCTCGGCTCCCGCCCCGCGGCGCGCCCCGCCCGCCGCGAGCGCCCCGCCGAGGAGCTCGACGTCGCCGAGCCGCCGCGCGAGATCCCCGGCGTCGAGCGCCGCCCCTCGCCCGCGTCGCGCCTCCGCGGCCGCGCGGTGGTCGTCGACCTCGAAGACGAAGACCCCGCGTTCCACGACCTGGACGACCCGGACCAGCTCCCGTTCCGGCGCGCGGTCGGAGAGTAGACCCCCTCGCCGACCGCCTCCGGGCACTTGCTATGCTTCTGGAGCTTCCTTCGGGAAGTCCAGTAAGGGGCTGTAGCGCAGTTGGTAGCGCGTCTCGTTCGCATCGAGAAGGTCAGGGGTTCGATTCCCCTCAGCTCCACGCATGGGAGGCTCGTGCTCGCGGAGAGCGCGAGCCTTTTGCGTTTCGCGTGTTTTGTGGGGGCGCGGCCCCCACGCCCCGCCCGGGGGCACGCCCCCGGACCCCCCGTGTGGTTGCGTTGGTTGGGTTAGGTTCCGTTGGCTGCGCGGGCCCCCACGCCCCGCTCGGGGGCACGCCCCCGGACCCCCGCCGTGGTCCGGTTGTTGAGTCACGTTCCCTTGGCTGTGTGGCATGAGGGGCGAGTTGTGTTTGCGGGGTGTGCGGGTACAACTCGCCCCTCGTGCGGCGGTCCTGAGTGGACGTCAGGGGGTGTCGTAGGTTACGTGGTGTTCGGTGGTGTAGCGGTTCAGCGCGGTGGGGTTGAACCGGCCGCCCTTGCTGACCTCCGTGCGGTGTTCGATCAACGCCTCCACCACCAGTTCCCAGCCGCCGGGGGTAGAGATCTGCACCACCCGCGGCGGTGGCGCCGAACCCGGCCGGATCGCGTGCGGTGCCCCGTGCGGTAGCAGGACGAACTGGCCCTTTCGTGCCGTGTGGGTCGTGCCGCCGAAGTCGATTTCCAGCGCGCCGTCCAAGACGTAGATGCACTCGTCGGCCACATGGTGCGTGTGGCGTGGAATCGGCTGCGCCACCGTGACCTCCAGCAACGAGAACAACCCGCCGGTGTCGGAACTCCGCGCCTTGACGCTGAACGCGGGCGGCAGCCGGATCCGGCCGGGCCGCGCCTCGCCACGCGCCAGCACGTAGCCGCGATCCACCTTGCCCCTGACCCCCGCAGCACCGTGCGAGAGCAGGTGCAACGCGTGCACCGGCGCGCCGGCCGTGCGGATCGCGTGAGGCACACCGCGCGGCACCATCACGCACATGCCGGCAGTCAGGTGGTGCGTGGTCCGGTCCACATCCACCTCGACCGCGCCGTCGATGACGTACACGAACTCGTCGGCCACCTCCTGCACGTGGCCGGGCAGGTCGACCTCGCCGTTGACCTCCAGCAGCGTGAAGCGGCCCTCGGTGTCCTCGGCCGTGGCCTTGACCGTCGCCCACGGCGGGGTCGGCGCCGGCCGGGAGCCGCCGGCGGGAAGCAGGAAGAAACGCATCGCAACCCCCTCAGCGGGCCTGGCGGACACCACGCCGCCAGACGTCGACGATCGAACGCGTCGCGGCGATGTCGCGCGTGGGGTCGCCCTCGACCAGCACCAGGTCGGCGCGAAGGCCGGGGGCGATGCGCCCGCGGTCGCCCAGCCCGAAGTGGTGGGCCGGCACGCTGGTCGCCGCGGCCAGCGCCTCCTCCGCCGTGAGTCCCGCCTCGGTCAGCAGTTCTAGTTCGCGGTGCAGGCTTTCCCCGTGCACGGGCGCGAACGGAGTCGCGTCCGTGCCCGCCAGCAGCGGCGCGCCGGCCGCCCGCAACGCGCGCGCCACCCGCGCCGCGCCCGTCCCGCTGCCCGGAACGGCGTGATCGGCCCCGCCCTGGCCACTGATCACCTCGAAGTACACCAGGGTGCTCACCACGAACACACCCTGCGCCGCGACCCGTGCCGCGAGCGCCGCCGTGCCCGGTCCCGCGTCGACCCAGACGTGCGCCAGCCCGTCCACACCGGCGTCGAGCGCGATCTCGACCTCCGCCGCGGTGATCGCGTGCGCGATCACCGCCAGTCCCGCGGCGTGCGCGGACTCGACGAGCGCCGCCACCACGTCCGGCGCCAGCACCGGCAGGTCGGCGCCGTGCACCGTGCCGTCGTCGACGACCACCTTCACGTAGTCGGCCCCATCCGCCTGCCGCGCCGCGACGAACGCCGCCGCCTGGTCTGCCGTCGCGACCGTGTCGAACGGGCCGGCCGCGTCGCCGAGCGTGTCGCCGAGCGCGGTCATCAACTGGCTGGGATGCCCGCCCGGCGCGGTCGCGAGCACACCGGAGCTGCGGATGTCGGCGACGTCGTCGCGCTCGGCGGCCAGCGCCCGCTGCCGGGACAGGTTCGCAGGCAGGCAGAACATGTCCAGCTCGGTCGTCACGCCGAACCGCAGCGCCTGCGCGAGGTTGCCGTCGAAGGTGTGGGTGTGCGCGTCGATCAAGCCGGGCAGCAGGGTCCGCCCGGTCCCGTCCACCAGTACGTCAGCGGGCCCGCCGGGCTCGGCGATCCGGTCGCCGTCGATCAGCACGTCGGCGCGGGCGGTGGTCCGCTCCCCGTCGAACACCCGCACGCCGCGAATCAGGGTTCGCATCGTTGCCTCCTCGCACGGCCGGGTCCGTCCCGGCTCGCGACAACCAAGTGCGCGGCGGGGCGGCGCAGCGTGACAGGACGAGACGTGGACCACAATCACGGCTGGGGATGTCACGTTCGGGGCGCCGGTACGGCACTGGGACTCGATGTGGACGTACCGGCGAGGAGGGCACCATGACAGACCAGGATTTCGCCACGCGCACGTTCGTCGACCACCGCGAACTGCTGTTCGCGATCGTCTACGACATGCTCGGCAGCGTCGCCGACACCGAGGACGTGCTCCAGGAGACCTGGCTCGGGTGGGAGGCCGCCGATCACGGGCGGGTCGGCACCCCGCGCGCCTACCTGGTCCGCATCGCCGTCAACAAGGCCCTCGCCCGCCGGGCCGCGCTCAGCCGCCGCCGCGAGACCTACGTCGGCCAGTGGCTGCCCGAACCGGTGGTCACCGACCTGCCCGATCCCGTGCTGCGCGCCGAATCGTCGTCGATGGCGTTGCTGGTGGTGCTGGAATCGCTCAGCCCAGCCGAACGCGCGGTGTTCGTGCTGCACGACGTGTTCGGCTACCCGCACACCGAGATCGCGGACATCCTCGGCCGCAGCCCCGAAGCCGTGCGGCAGCTGGCCCACCGCGCACGCGAGCACGTCCGCGCCCGCCGACCGCGGTACCGTGTCGACGCCCGCGTGCAGCGGGAGGTCACGGAACGGTTCGTCGAGGCAGCGATGGGCGGTGACCTGGAAGCGCTGCTCCAGGTGCTGGCCCCGGATGTGACACTGTGGACAGACGGTGGCGGCAAGGGGGTGGCCACCAGCCTGCGGCCGGTGCACGGCCGGGACGCGGTCGCGAGCCTGCTGGTCGGCGTCACCGCGAACGCGACCGGGGCCTTCGACATCCGGTACCGCCAGGTGAACGGTGACCCGTCCGCGTTGCTGTTCTCCGGCGACTCGCCGTTCGCCGTGCTGGTCCTCGACCTCACCCCGGCGGGCGACCGGGTGCGCGGCATCTACTCGGTGACCAACCCGGACAAGCTCACCAGGATCCCGCGGTAGGAGGGTGCCCGCCCGCCGTGTCAGCGGGCATGTCAGCGCGGTGACCGGTCCGTGTCAGGGCAGCGGCCGAAAGTGGTCGTCATGACAGAGGCGATCACGGCTTCCGGGCTCCGGAAGTCCTACCAAGACAAAGTCGTGCTCGACGGGATCGATCTCAGCGTTCCGGCGGGCACCATCTTCTCCCTGCTCGGGCCCAACGGCGCCGGCAAGACCACGACCGTCAACGTGCTGACCACGCTGATCAAGGCCGACGGCGGCACCGTCCGGGTCGCCGGGCACGACGTCGCCACCGGGGCCAAGGCGGTGCGCGCGGCGATCGGCGTGACCGGCCAGTTCGCCGCCGTCGACGAGCTGCTCACCGGCCAGGAGAACCTGCAGCTGATGGTGGACCTGAACCGGGTTCCCGCCAAGGACGGCAAGCGCGTCGTCGCCGAGCTGCTCGACCGGTTCGACCTGAGCGGCGCGGCCCAGAAACCCGCGTCGACCTACTCCGGCGGCATGCGCCGGAAGCTCGACCTGGCGATGACGCTCGTCGGCAACCCGCGGATCATCTTCCTCGACGAGCCGACGACCGGTCTGGACCCGCGCAGCCGCCGCACGATGTGGGACATCATCCGCGGCCTGGTGGCCGACGGCGTGACCATCTTCCTCACCACCCAGTACCTGGAGGAAGCCGACCAGCTGGCCGACCGCGTCGCGGTACTGGACAAGGGCCGCCTCGTCGCGCAAGGCACCCCCGACGAACTCAAGCGCCAGGTCCCCGGCACCCACGTGCGGCTCCGGTTCGCCACGGCCACCGAGCTCGACTCGGCCGCCAGGGTCCTCCCCGGCGCCACCCGCGACGACGACGCCCTGACCCTGCGCGTGCCCAGCGACGGCGGCACGAAGTCGTTGCGCGCCCTGCTCGACCGGCTCGACGAGTACTCGCTCAGCGCCGAAACCTTCACCGTCCACACACCCGACCTCGATGACGTCTTCCTCGCCCTCACGGGCCACACCACGGAGGTGGTCGCGAAATGAACAACCAGTCGCTCGTGATGCTGCGCCGCAACTTCAAGCACATCGCGCGGAACCCGGTCACCGTCTTCAACGCGGTCCTGATGCCGATCGTGGTCATGGTGATGTTCGTGTACATGCTCGGCGACGCGTTCAGCGTCGGTGTCGACTACGTCGACTACGCCACGCCGGGCCTGATGCTTCTGGCTGTCTGTTATGGACTCGGCGGTGTCGCGACCGCGGTGAGCTCCGACATGACCAAGGGCATCATCAACCGGTTCAAGGTCATGGACGTCTCCCGCAGCGCCGTGCTGAACGGGCACGTCATCGCCAGCGTGCTGACCAACCTGCTCGCCATCGCGGCGCTCGTCGGCGTGGCGTTCCTGCTCGGGTTCAGCCCGTCCGCGGACGTCCTCGACTGGCTCGGCGTGCTCGGTCTGGTGGTGCTGCTCGGTCTCGCGACCGGCTGGCTGACCGTGGCGCTGGGGCTGGCGGCCAAGTCCGTGGAGACGGCGGGGATGGCGGCGGTGCCGCTGGTCATGCTCCCGTTCTTCAGCAGCGCGATCGTCCCCGCCGACAAGATGGGGCCGGGCCTGCGCGAGTTCGCGGAGTACCAGCCGTTCACGCCGATCATCGAAACCCTGCGTGGCCTGCTCAACGGCTCGCCCGCCACCGGTGACCTGATCGCCGCCCTCGCCTGGTGCGCCGGGATCGCGCTCGTCGGCTACCTGTGGGCGTCCGCCACGTTCAAGAAGCGAGCGTGACCGCGATCAGCTGGCGCCAGCTCGCCTCCCGCCCCTCCTGAGCCGCCTCGGTGAACCGCGTGTCACCGAGGCGGTTCCGCGTTTCCTGCTCGATCCGCTGCGCGTCCGGCTGCGAGCGGTCCGGCAGACCGCGCAGCGCGTCGCTCGCCGCGAGCAACCGGACGGCCTGCTCGGGCTGTCCGGCGCGCAGCGCCAGGTCCGCGGCCCCGACCAGCGTCTGGGCGATCATGAGCGGGTGCCCCGCCTCGGCCGCGGCTTCGACGGCCACCGCGCGGTGTTCCCTGGCCTCGTCGAGGTCGTCGGCGAGGTAACCGAGGAGGTCGTGCGTCATCACGCGGACGGGAGCCCGTCCCGCGTTGTCGCTCAGCATCTCCGTCGCGGTGGCGAGTTCCCGGCGTGCCTGCTCGGTGTCGCCGCGCCAGCGCGCGAGGTCCGCCTTCGCCAGGGCCAGCTCGGCCAGCGCTTCCGGCCAGGAGATCCGGTCCGCGTACCGCTGCGCCTCGGCCATGGCGGACGCGCTGCGCTCTGCGTCGCCGAGCACCCAGTACAGCTGGGCCTGCCGCGACCGCATCCGCACGACGTCCTCGACGGCGCCGACCTCCTTGACGACCGCGATCGCCTGCTCGTAGTGCTCGCAGGCGCGGGTGAACTCCCCGCGCGTGGCGATCCGCTCCGCGAGCTCGGTCAGGGCGAACGAGATCCCCCAACGTTCACCGAGGGCGCGGAACTCGGTGAGCGCCGCCTCCAGGTAGGTGTCGGCCTCCCAGCCGCCGTGGCCGAGCTGCACCCGCATCTTCCCGAGTTGCAGCCGGGCCAGCGCGCGCACCCACGGGTCCTCGTCGGTGATCTGGGGCTCGAACGCGGTCAGCATCGCGTCGGGCCCCTCCAGCAGGCGCTCCATCGCGCCGGCGAACCGCAGCGACGGCGGCGGGTTCGGCACCCGCAGGCTGATCTCGTACGCCTTGTGGATCCACTCCACCGCGTCGAACTGGTCGCTGCCGCGCCCGGATGTCATGAACCCCGACACGAACGCGTACACCACGCCGCGGGTCTCGTCCGCCACCTCACCCGGCATCGTGGCAGCCGCCAGGATCAGCTCGTTGCCCTCCGCCTTGTGCCCGGCGAGCCACCAGTACCAGCCCGCGGCCGCGGCGAGCCGCATCGCGCCCGCCGCCTCGCCGGCTGCGATCGCGCCACGCATCGCCGCGGCGATGTTGTCGTGCTCGGCCTTGAGCACACCGAGCCATTCCAGCTGCTCGGCACGCAGGAGGTGCGGCTCCGCCGTTTCCGCGAGTTCGGTGAAGTACGCCAGGTGCGCGCGCCGCGCCGCCTCGGATTCGCCCGCTTCCGCGAGCCGCTCGTCGGCGTACTCCTTGATGGTGCCGAGCATCCGGTACCGCGGGGCGCTGTCGCCTTCGGTGACCACCAGCGACTTCTCGGTCAGCGCGGTGAGCAGCTCCAGCACCTCCCACGATTCGATCTCGTCGGTGGCGCAGACGCGTTCGGCCGCTTCCAGGCTCGCGCCGCCGGAGAACACCGAGAGCCGGCACAGCACGGTCCGTTCGGCGTCGCTGAGCAGCTCCCAGCTCCAGTCGATGAGCGCACGCAGCGTCCGTTGCCGGGGCAGTGCGGTGCGGCTGCCGCCGGTCAGCAGGCGGAACCGGTCGTCGAGCCGGTTGGCGAGCTGGTCGAGCGACATGGTGCGCAAGCGGGCCGCGGCGAGTTCGATGGCCAGCGGAATCCCGTCCACCGCCCGGCAGATGCGCGCCATGGCCGACAACGTCTGGGCGTCGGTGCCGAGGTCCTTGCGCACCGCGGCGGCCCGGTCGCGCAGCAGCCGGACGGCCGGCGCGGCTTCGATCTTGCCCGGGTCGGCGTCGTCGGCGGGCAGCGCCAGCGGCGCGACCGGCCACAGCGCCTCACCGGTGATGCCGAGCGGTTCCCGGCTCGTGGCGAGGATCCGCAGCCGGCGGCACTCGCCGAGCACCCGGTGGGCGAACTCCGCGGCGGACCCGACCACGTGTTCGCAGTTGTCCAGGACCAGCAGCACAGTCCGCTCGCGGAGGGCGGCGATCACCCGGTCGGCGGGGTCCGCGTCCGGCGCGTCGCCGAGCAGCGCGTCGCGCAGCTTCAACGCGGCCAGCGCCGCCTGCGCGACGTCCCCGTCCGCGCCGAGCGGGGCGAGTTCGACCAGCCAGGTCCCGTCGGGGAAGTCGCCGAGCAGCGTGCGCGCGGTTTCCGTGGCCAGCCGGGTCTTCCCCGCGCCGCCGGGGCCGATCAGCGTGGTGAGCCGGTGTTCGCCGATGAGGTCGCGGACCGCGGTGACCTCGGCGTCCTTGCCGACGAAGCTGGTCAGTTCGGCCCGCAGGTTGGTCTTCTGCTTCTCCGTCGGCCGCTCCACCTCGCCGCGCAGCAGCGCGACGTGCAACGCGGACAGCTCCGGCGAGGGGTCGACGCCGAGCTCGTCGGCCAGGGTTTCGCGGGTGCGCTCGTAGACGAGCAGCGCGTCGGTGTCGCGGCCGGTCGCGACCAGGGCGCGCATCAGCGCGGCGACCAGCCGTTCCCGCACCGGGTGCGCGGCCACCAGGTCGGTCAGTTCGGTGACCAGGCCGGCGCCGTTGCCGAGGCTGATCTCCGCGTCGAACCGGTCTTCCAGTGCGGTCAGGCGCAGCCCCTCGAGCCGGGTGACCGCGGCGTCGAAGGCGCCGCTGTCGGTCAGGCCGACGTCCTGCATGGCGGAACCGCGCCACAACGCGAGGGCCTCGCGCAGCCGGTGCGGATCTCCGTCCTCGCGGGCCTTGCCGACGAGGCGCTCGAACTTGACGGCGTCCACGGCGTCGGGCTCGATCCGCAGCCGGTAGCCGTCCGTCTGCCCCTCGACCGACCCGGCGGGCAGCGCCTTCCGCAGCCGGGAAACCAGGCGCTGCAAGGCGTTCACCGCGTCCGACGGCGGCTGTTCGCCCCAGATCCAGTCGATGAGCGCCGCCTTCGGGACGACACGGCCCGGCTGCAGCGCGAGGGCGATCAGCAGCCCGCGCAACCGGGCGCCCGGCACGTCGGCGAAGCCGCCGTCGTCCGTGCGAACTTCGAATGGACCAAGCATTCCGACCTGCACCCGGCCGATTCTGCCAGTCGATCGACGCGGGATTCGGCGATTGGCGGATTTTGGTGTTGGCTGGGACCCGCGACTTGGCGGGAAACCGAAGCATCTGGAGCGGCTGGCCGATCAGCTGCCGCGTGCGGAGCGGGCCGCCATCGCCGCCGCCCTGCCCGCCCTCCTGCATCTCGTAGAACTGGGGGAACAGTGAAACCGACGCCCATCCACGTGCCCGACGAGGTGCTCGACGACCTCCGGCGGCGGCTGGAGCTGACCCGCTGGCCGGACGACCTCGGCAACGAGGACTCCGCCTACGGCGTGAACCGCGCGCTGCTCCAGGAACTCGTCGAGCACTGGCGGTCCGGTTACGACTGGCGGGCGGCCGAGGCGGCGATGAACGCCTATGACCACTATCGCGTCGAGGTCGGCGGCGTGCCCGTGCACTTCATGCGCAAGCCGGGCACCGGCCCGGCCCCGACGCCGCTGATCCTGCTGCACGGGTGGCCGTGGACGTTCTGGCACTGGTCGAAGGTGGTCGACGCGCTCGCCGAACCCGACAGGGAGTCGTTCGACGTGATCGTGCCGTCGCTGCCCGGTTTCGGGTTCTCGTCGCCGCTGCCGCGCGCGGACCTGAACTACTGGAAGATGGCCGACATCTTCCACGAGCTGATGACCGGGGTGCTCGGTTTCGGCAAGTACGCCGTCGGCGGGTGTGACGTCGGTGCGCTGATCGCCGGGCAGCTCGGGCACAAGCACGCGGATGCGCTGTACGGCATCCACATCGGATCCGGGCAGAAGCTGAGCATGTTCAACGGCGAGCGCGCGTGGGACATCACCGGTGGGCAGCCGATCCCGCCCGGCCTGCCCGCCGACGCGCACGCACGGGTTCTGGAGCTGGAGCGGCGGTTCGCCGTGCACCTCACCGCGCACGTGCTGGAGCCGAGCACGCTGTCGTTCGGACTGACGGACTCGCCTGCCGGGATGCTCGCGTGGATCCTGCAGCGGTGGCTCAAGTGGAGCTCGCCGGAGACCGTGTACCGCAAGGACGACCTGCTCACCCACGCGACGATCTACTGGGTGACGAACACGATCGGCACCTCGATCCGCACATACGCCAACAACAACCGCTACCCGTGGACGCCGTCGCACGACCGGCAGCCGGTGGTCGAGGCGCCGACCGGGCTCACCCTCGTGAATCACGAAAATCCGCCGGGTGTCTCGACGCCCGGCGAGCGGGTGCGGAACTTCGTGGCGAGCGAGCGGGGCGGTTGGTACAACCTGGTCAACGTGCGCGCCCACGAGCGCGGCGGGCACTTCATCCCGTGGGAGATCCCGGCGGAGTGGGTCGCGGATCTGCGCCTCACGTTCCGGCTGGCACGGGAGAGCTGAGCGTCGCGCGGCGGGTCTTGCGGCGGTGCCGCGTGTGCTGCAGCCACCACTCCGCGATCAGCAGGTTCACCAGCCAGCTCATCCACGTCCCGACGCCGATGGCCTGCTGGAGGGCCACCGCGTCGGACGGGTCGGGCACGAACACGGCCACGCACACCGTCGTCCACAGGCGGTTGACCACGATGGAGAAGCACAGCGCGAAGCTGCGCACCATCCACTCGCGGTGCTGCGCGTACCGCCGCCGCCGGGCCATCACGTAACCCGCCACCGTCGTGCCGAGCCACAGCAGCGCCAGCATCGTGTTCGCCGCGCGCTGGTTCAGCCCGGCCGCTCCCAGCGGCGCCACCGCGAGCGCCGCGAGGCCGGCCGGGATGGCCGCGAACACGTAGATCCGGCCGCTCCACCGGTGCATCTCGGGGTGCCTCTGCCGCAGCCACGGCCACAGTTGCAGCACGGCGGTCACGAGCACCGCCGTGCCCAGGAAGATGTGCGTCACCAGCAGCGGGTAGTGGAACCACGTGCCGGACCGGGTCGGCACCCGGGACCGCGCCGGGTCCAGCCCGAGGTAGGGCGGCAGCGCGTAGGCGAGGAAGGCGACAGTGACGAGCCCGAGTCCGACGAGCGGCGGGCGGATCCGCGTCGAAGCAGTCATGCCACGAGTTTTCGCCCGCGCGGCAACGAGATCACTGCGGTGCACGGCAGATCGCCGGTCGGGTTGTCCCTACCGCTGGACCAGGAACGGCTCCAGCAGACCGGGTTCCGCGGCGTCGGCGAGCGCGACGGCTTCCGCGGCCGGGACGTCGATGCCGGTGTAGTGCTGACGGCCGGCCGCCGTGGTCGCCGTCAGCGAGATCAGCCCGGCCCGCCGCTGGAAGAACGACCGGTGGAATACCCAGCCGATCACGCCCTCGGTCGCGAGCACCTGCCGCCGCCGCACCAGGCTGCCCTGCCGGAACACCAGGTTGCCGCCGATCAGCGCGTGCCCCAGGTTGCGGTAGCGGTCCTCGGCCAGCAACGCGCCGACCGGGAACAGCGCCAGCGCGACCTGCCACAGCCAGGCGGGCCAGTCCGCGAACCACCACAGCACGGCGAACAGCCCGGTCACGGCCGCCGCGAACAGGAACGCCCGCGTGTGCCGTCGCAGGCGGGCGCGCGGGCCGTGCTGGACCAGTTCGGCCGTGGCGGTCGCCGGATCCTCCAGGACGTCGCCGGCCACGCGGTGCGCCACCGCGCGCGGGGCGGGCGGCAGCAGCACGGAACCGCTGTGCTCGCCACGCAACCCGGTGGTGATCGCCGAGCAGCGTGCCCCGCGGGCTGCCCGCAGCAGCAACGGTTCGCTGATCTCGGCTCCGCGCAGGCGGCGCAGTTCGATCGTGGTCTGGCGGGTGGTGAGCAGGCCGCGCGTCACGCGCAGCGTGCCTTCGCCGCGGGCGAGCCGGAAGTTCCAGAACGCCAGCACGTACGCGATCACCGACAGCACCGACACCAGCACGACGGTCAGCACCAGCAGCACGATCCCGATGACCCACACCGGGGTCGACGCGACCCGGCCGACGAGCGACTGCAGCATCCCGAAGTCGTCCTCGTCGATGCGCACCTCGTTGAACAGGTTGGCCAGTGAGCCGACGACCACACCGATCGCGGCGATGCCGGACAGCGTGAACGGCCCGAACCGCACCCACGCCGGCCGCAGCTCGGCCAGCACGTCCACCAGGCCCTCGGTCTGCTCGGTGCGGCGGTGCAGCAGCTCTTCACGCAACCGCGCCGCATCCGCGGTCGCCAGCGAGTCCAGCGTGACGCCCATCGCGCCCTGCCAGTCGCCGCGGCCGGTGCCGATCACGACCCGGCTCAGCCCGAGGATCCGTTGCAGCGGACGGGAAGTCAGGTCGACCGTGCGGATCCGGTCACGCGGCACGGACAGTTCCTTGCGGCTGAGCAGGCCGCGCCGCACGCGCACGTGCTCGGCGGTGATCTGGTAGGTCGTGGTGAACCAGCGCAGCAGCCCGGCCGCGATCGCCAGCCCGAGGCCGACGAGGCTCCAGATCTGCCCCTGGCCGCCGCGGCCGATGAACAGCACGCCGATCAGCACCGGCAGCAGCCGCACGACCTCCTGCACCGGGTGGACCGCGAGCATGCGCGCGCTGAGCCGCTGCCAGTCCTCGCTCACGTCGCGTCCCCTGGCGTAGCCTGCGTCTGGGTGGCGAGCTCCTGGGTGAGGCGCTGCGCCACCTCGATGTCGAGGCCGTGGATCTGGACCGGTCCGCGCGCCGACGCCGTGGTGACGGTCAGGTTCGCCAGCCCGAACAACCGCTCCAGCGGGCCGCGTTCGGTGTCGACGGTCTGGATCCGGGACACCGGCGCGATGCGGCGCTCCTGGTTGATCCAGCCGGACTGCGTGTAGACGACCTGGGGCGTGGTCTCCCAGCGGTGCACGCGGAAGCGCCACTGCGGCATGACGGCGAGGTGCGCTATCGCGACCACCGCGGTCACGACGAGCGCGACGACCAGCGGGGACCAGCCGGTCAGTCCCAGCCACACGCCCTCACCGGCGAGCACGACGACCCAGCCGATCGCCGCACGCGTGGCCCAGAACAGCACGGCCTTCCGGCTGACCAGGTTCGCGGGCGGCCGCAGATCCACCACGGGATTCGTCACGCCACCACTTTGCCAGTCAGGCCGTGGTGCTGTCCGGGACTCCGAGCCGGAGGTGCTCGATGTGGTACACGGCTTCGTCGAGCAGCTGGGCGACGTGGTTGTCGTAGAGGCTGTAGACGATGCTGCGGCCCGCGCGCTGCCCAGTGACCAGGCCGAGGTTGCGCAGCAGCCGGAGCTGGTGGCTGACCGCGGACTGCTCCATGCCGACCGCCTCGGCCAGCTCGCCGACCGCGCACGGCCCCTGCCGCAGCCGGGAGAGCATCAGCAGGCGGCTGGGGGTGGCCAGAGCCTGCAGGGTCGCGGCGACGGTCGCCGCGCTCTGCGCGTCCAGCGACGCCGCCCGCCTGTCCTTGCTGTCGACTCCGTGACCCACGAGACGATTCTAGTCGAAGAACACATGTAGACGTCTTCATGTGTTCGGGTATGCTCCGGCACGTGGTGCAAGTGATCGACAGAGCGGCCGCGGTCCGTCCCGCGCGCCGGCTGCTGCTGCCCGAGGTCCGGTGGGCGCTGGCCGCGCTGGTGTTGTTCCTGGCCGGCCTCGCGGCCGACCTCGGCGGCGGCCCCGCCTGGCTGTACTGGACCCTCTACCTGGGCTGTTACGCCGCGGGCGGGTGGGAGCCGCTGCTGGCGGGCCTGCGGGCGCTGCGCGAGCGGACACTGGACGTCGACCTGCTGATGGTCGTGGCCGCCGTCGGCGCCGCGGCGATCGGGCAGGTCCTCGACGGCGGCCTGCTGATCGTCATCTTCGCGACCTCCGGCGCGCTGGAGGCGGTCGCCACCCAACGCACCGCGGATTCGGTGCGCAGCCTCCTCGACCTGACCGGCGAGGCCGACACCTACGAAGTCGGCGACGAGTTCGTGGTCCGGCCGGGGGAGCGCATCGGCGGGGACGGCGTCGTGCTGGACGGCGCGAGCGAGGTGGACCAGTCGTCGATCACCGGCGAGTCGATGCCGGTGCCGAAGGCCGTCGGCGACGAGGTGTTCGCGGGCACCCTGAACGGAACCGGAGTGCTGCGGGTCCGGGTCACGCGCGATTCGTCGGACACCGTGCTGGCGCGGATCGTCGCGATGGTCGAGGAGGCGTCGGCGACCAAGGCGAAGACCCAGCTGTTCATCGAGAAGATCGAGCAGCGGTACTCGGTCGGGGTCGTGGCGGCGACGCTGGCGTTGTTCCTGGTGCCGCTGGTCTTCGGCGCGGGGCTGCAGGAAACGCTGCTGCGCGCCATGACGTTCATGATCGTCGCCTCGCCGTGCGCGGTGGTGCTCGCGACCATGCCGCCGCTGCTGTCCGCCATCGCCAACGCCGGGCGGCACGGGGTGCTGGTCAAGTCGGCCGTGGTGCTCGAACGGCTCGGTACGACGGAACGCGTCGCGTTCGACAAGACCGGCACCCTGACCGAGGGCGCGCCGCGCGTGGTGGAGGTCCGTCCACTCGGGATGTCCGAAAAGGATGTTCTGCGCTTCGCCGCGGCTGCCGAGCAGGCGAGTGAGCACCCGCTGGGGCGGGCGATCGTCGCGGCAGCGGACCGGGTGCCGCAGGCGCGGGACTTCCGTGCCGAGCCCGGCCGGGGCGTGCACGCGGTGGTCGACGGGCGGCAGGTGTTCGTCGGCCGGGACGACGGCGAGGTGGTGCGCGAGGCCGAGGCGGACGGGCGGACCGCGGTGCTGGTCCGGGTGGACGGCGAACCGGCCGGTGTGCTCGGGTTCGCCGACCGCGTGCGCCCGGACGCGCGCGCCGCGGTGACCGCGCTGAGCTGGGCTTCCCCCGTGCTGCTGACCGGGGACAACCCGCGGGCGGCGGCGCGGGTGGCGGACGAGGTCGGCATCACCGACGTGCGGGCCGGTCTGCTGCCGCAGGACAAGGTCGCCGCTGTCCGGGAACTCGGCGAGCGGGTCCTGCTGGTCGGCGACGGCGTCAACGACGCGCCCGCGCTGGCCGCGGCCAACACCGGCATCGCGATGGGCCGGGCCGGATCGGATCTGGCGCTGGAGACCGCCGACGCGGTCGTCGTGCGGGACGAGCTGTCGGCGATCCCCGCCGTCGTCGCGCTGGCCCGCCGCGCGCGGCGGCTCGTGCTGGCCAACCTCGCGATCGCGGGCGGGTTCATCGTCGGGCTGGTGCTCTGGGACCTGTTCGGCGAGCTGCCGCTGCCGCTCGGCGTCGCCGGTCACGAGGGCTCGACGGTGCTGGTGGCGCTCAACGGCTTGCGGTTGCTGCGCGAGAAGGCGTGGCGCGGTTGACTCGGGGACATGACGGGGCACATGACGCCGGAGGAGTTCCGGCGCTACGGCAAGCAGGTCGTCGACTGGGTCGCCGACTACCTGAGCACGATCGAGGACCGGCCGGTGCGCTCGCCGCTCGCGCCGGGCGAGGTGCGCGACCGGCTGCCGGCGCACCCGCCGGAGCGGGGTGAGCCGTTCGAGGACCTCCTCGGCGACCTGGACCGCGTGATCATGCCGGGCATCACGCACTGGCAGCACCCGGACTTCTTCGCCTACTTCCCGGCCAACGCGTCCGGTCCGGCGATCCTCGGCGACGTGCTGTCCAGCGGCCTCGGCGTGCAGGGGATGGTGTGGGCGACGAGCCCGGCGTGCACCGAGCTGGAGACCGTCGTGGTCGACTGGCTCGCCGAGCTGCTCGGGCTGCCCGCGGAGTTCCGCACCGACGGCGCTGGTGGCGGGGTCATCCAGGACTCGGCGTCGAGCGCGGCGCTGGTGGCGTTGCTCGCCGCGCTGCACCGGGCGAGCGGCGGGAAGATCCGCGACCACGGCGTGGCTGACGCCTACCGGATGTACGTCTCCACCGAGACGCACTCGTCGCTGCAGCGGGCCGGGCGCATCGCCGGTCTCGGTGGCGAGAACGTCCGGGCGGTGCCGGTGGATCCGGTGACGCTCGCGATGGACGTAGGCGAGCTGCGGCGCATGATCGCCGAGGACGTCGCCGCGGGCGCGGTGCCGGTGCTGGTGTGCGCGACGATCGGGACGACGTCCACCACGGCGATCGACCCCGTCGCGGAGATCGGGGCGGTGTGCCGCGAGGCCGGCGTGTGGCTGCACGTGGACGCGGCCTACGCCGGATCGGCCGCGGTGTGCCCGGAGCTGCGGTGGATCAACGACGGAGTGGCCGAGTACGCGGACTCGTACGCGACGAACCCGCACAAGTGGCTGCTCACCAACTTCGACTGCGGCGTGCTGTGGGTGCGGGACCGGCGGCCGATGATCGAGGCGTTGTCGATCCTGCCGGAATACCTGCGCAACACGGCGACGGAGTCCGGCGAGGTGATCGACTACCGGGACTGGCAGGTCCCGCTCGGGCGGCGGTTCCGGGCGCTGAAGCTGTGGTCCGTGATCCGCTGGTACGGCGCGGAAGGGCTGCGTGCGCACATCCGGACCTGCGTCGAGCTGGCCGCGCGGTTCGCCCGGCTGATCGACGCCGACGACCAGTTCGAGCTGCACCCGGGGCACCCGTTCGGGCTGGTGTGCTTCCGGCCCCGGTGGCCGTCGTCCGTTCCCGAACCCGACGCCGAAACCCTCGCCGTGATGGAACGGCTCAACGCGTCGGGCGAGCTGTTCCTGAGCCACACCAAGGCGAACGGGCACGTGCTGCTGCGCCTCGCGGTGGGCTCACCGGCCACGCGTGCCGAGCACGTGGAGGCGGCGTACCGGCGGATCGCCGCCGCGTGTCAGGAGCGCAGGTAGGTGTTGAGCGTGACGGCCAGCGTCTGCTCGACGTCGGAGGACTCGGCGGCCGACGGCAACCCGCCGCGCAGCCACAGCGCGGCGAGCCCGTGCAGCGACGCCCACAGCGACGCGGCGAGCGGACGCGAAGCCGTGCCCCGCCGCCAGCCGACCGCCTGCGCCCGGGTCACCAGGTCCAGGAACTGCTCGAACACCGCGCCGGACAGCCGGGCCAGCTCGGGTTCCCGTACGTCGATCAGGTCCGGCCGGAACATCAGCTCGAACATGGCCGGGTTCGCCAGCGCGAAGTCGAGGTAGCGGCGGCACGCGGTCAGCAGCCGTTGCTGCGGGTTGCCCTCCGGCAGGGCGGCCGCACGCTCGTGCAGCTCCGCGAACCCGGTCGCGGCGACCGCGGCGAGCAGCTCGGCCCGCCCGGCGAAGTGCCGCAGTGGCGCGCCGTGCGACACGCCCGCCTCGCGCGCGATCCGCCGCAGGGTGACGGCCTCGACACCCTCGCTGGTCAGGACGGCGACGGCGCTGTCGATCAGGCGCTGCCGGGGATCGTTTTCCACGACGCCAGCTCGTCGGCGATGACGGGGAGCAGGTCGGGGCGCTTCGGCGCGAAACCGTCGCCGGGCGACCGGCCGGTGAACCAGTTGCGCGTGCGGGTGACCACCACCGGCAGGACCTCGCGCCACACCCAGCCGGCGTGCGCGCGCAGGCCGGGGCGGACCGGGTCGCCGGGCAGGGGCTCCAGCCAGGCCGGGTCGTAGTCGACGCCGAGGGTCGTGAGCAGGTGCGCGGCCAGCCGGCGGTGGCCGTACTCGGACAGGTGCAGCCGGTCCGGGCCGAAGTAGCGCAGGTCGTGCACGGCTTCCTCGCCCCACAGGTCGACCACCTCGGCGCCGTGCTTCGCCGCGGACGCGTGGATGGCCTCGTTGAGGGCTTCCAGGCGGTGGCGGATGCGCAGCAGGCCCGGCACGCGCCCGGAGACGTCGCTGAGCGTGAAGACGACGACGGTCGGCGCGGCGCGGGTGAGCATGCGGATGGCCGCATCCACCCGCTTCGCGACGACCTCGGCGCGGTAGGTGCGGGTCATGACGTCGTTCGCGCCGCCGAAGAGCGCGACGAGGTCGGGCTTGAGGTCCAGTGCCGCGGGAATCTGCTCGACGATGATCTGGTCGAGGCGGCGGCCGCGGACGGCCAGGTTGGCGTACCGGAAGGCGGGCTCGTGCTGGGCGAGCGTGGCCGCGGCCAGGTCGGCCCAGCCCCGGTAGACGTCGGTGCCCGGGTACGGGTCGTGCAGGCCTTCCGCGCAACTGTCGCCGAGGGCGACGAACCTTTGATAGCCCATTCAGCTCTCCGACATCCGGTGTTCACCTGGTGGCCACCTGTGTACCAAGATCTGTAGACGCTGTCTACTCGACCGGATGTCACAGGGGGCGGCTGTCTCGTCTCGGGTGCCGAGCACACCCGCAGCGACCGACCAGGACGGTCATGCCGAGCGCGGCCAGTTGTTCGGCCACGCCACGCCCGATCCCCCTTGTTCGCTTCGGTGACCGGCGCGACCGTCTGCTGTTCGCCCAGCATCAGCTCCTATGCTGGTCAACAACGCCTGCATCACCGGATCCGGCAGGTCGACCCGGCGGACGCGCACGACCAGATCCACAGCACGGTCGACCTGGACATGGCCCGCGCGGTGTTCGAGACCGACCTGTTCGGCGTGATCGCGGTGACGAACGCGGTGCTGCCGCTGCTGCGGAAGTCACCGGCGCCACGCATCGTGAACGTCAGCAGCCATGCCGCCTCGCTGACCCTGACCAGCGACACGGACAAGCTCGGGCACCTGGCGCCCGTGGCGGACGCGTGGGCTGCCCTCCGGGAAGCCTCGGACTGACCCGCGGGCCCGGCGCGGGGGACGCGCCGGGCCCGCGTGCCTGCTACGGCCAGTCGACCTGCGGGGAGCGGTAGAAGTCGATCCCCTGGATCTCCCACCGCGGGGCCTGCTGCGCCAGCCGCTCGCGGTAGTCGTTCCAGTCGTGGGTCGACTTCGGCGACCACCCGATCTCCGCGATCCCGGGCAGCCGCGGGAAGGCCATGAACTCGATGTCGTCGCTGTCGGTCAGGGTTTCCGACCACAACGGCGCCTCGACACCCGCGACGGACGCCTCGCCGACGCCCTGCACCGCCGTCGACGGGTCCCAGTCGTAGGCGTCGGCGACCTCGACGTACCCGGCCCAGTGCAGGCCGAGCGGGCTGTTCTCGTTGTACTGCATGTCGAGGTAGGCCTTGTTGGCAGGCGAAACCACGATCTTGTTGCCCGCCGTGGCGGCCGCCGCCGTGTCGGCGTCGACGCCGTCGGTGTCCCAGAACTGCGGCACCGCGGACACCGGCGGGTCGGCCTTCGCGATCTCGTGCCAGCCCTGCGCCAGCTTGCCGTGCTTGGCGACGATCGGGAGCACCTGGCCCATGAACTTCTGGTAGTCCTCGGGGGTCGTGGCGTGGGCCTCGTCGCCGCCGATGTGCAGGTACCGGCCCGGGGTCAGGGCGGCCAGCTCGCCGATCACGTCGTCCAGGAACTCGTAGGTGATGTCCTTGTCCACGCACAGCGAGCTGAACCCGACCTCGATGCCGGTGTACAGCGGCGGCGCGACGCCGTCGCAGTTCAGCTCCGCGTACGACGCCAGCGCGGCGTTGGTGTGGCCCGGCATGTCGATCTCCGGGATCACCGTGATGTGCCGGGACGCGGCGTAGGCCACCAGGTCCTTGTACTGCTCCTGCGTGTAGTAGCCGCCCGGGCCGCCGCCGACCTCGGTGCTGCCGCCGTACGTCGCCAGGCGCGGCCAGCTCTTGATCTCGATCCGCCAGCCCTGGTCGTCCGCCAGGTGCAGGTGCAGCCGGTTGACCTTGTACTGCGCGATCTGGTCGATGTAGCGCTTCACCTCGTCGACGGCGAAGAAGTGCCGTGCCACGTCGAGCATCGCGCCGCGGTAGGCGAAGCGCGGGTAGTCCACGATCTTCCCGCCCGGCACGATCCACGGGCCGCGCGCCACCTGGCGCGACTCGACCTGCGCGGGCAGCAGCTGGCGCAGCGTCTGCACGCCGGCGAACAGGCCGTCGCCGCTGTTCGCGCGCAGCGTGACGCCCTTCTTCGTCACCGTGAGCTGGTAGCCCTGGTCGCCGACCCGCGCGGTCGGGCCGAGCTCGAGCGCGATCGACGGCGCCGAGGTGCGCTCGACGACCGGGAGGCGGTACCCCGTCGACGGGCGGAGCAGGCCGGCGAGGTAGTCGGCGACCTGCCGGGCGCCGTACTCGGCCTCGATCGCGGTGGCCGGGGTCAGCCGGAAGTCGGCCTTGGGGTCGGCGATCGCCGACACCGGAACGGGGATCACGTCCGCCAGTGCGCGGGTGTCCGGCGCGGTGGCGGGTTCGCCGGCGAGTGCGGGCTGGGTGAGGGCGGTCAGCGCGAGCGCGGTGGCGCCGAGCAGGCCGGCCAGGGATCTGCGCATGGGTCACTCTCCGCGGGGATCGGGAGCGGGTCCCCTAAAGGTATAGACCAGTGTTCCGGCGCGCGCAATGCCCCGGTTGCCACCCCACTGCTCCGGCCGGGTGAATCGCCGCATTCGACTCGTTCGGGTGGCGATTCCCCGGCCGGACAGTGCTTTCTGTCGGTGCTCGGGTCTAGCTTGTCGGTATGGACATCAACGCCCTGCCCAACGTCGTCATCCGTCTCAAGTGGACTCTTGCGCGGTCAGCTCTCCCGCAGCACCGCGCGCAGCTTGTCGAGCACCGAAGGATCTTCGATGGTCGACGGCACCGGCTCGTCCCGGCCTTCCGCGAGTCCGCGCATGGTCTTGCGGAGGATCTTGCCCGATCGCGTCTTCGGCAGAGCGTCCACAACAGACACTTGTCGGAACGCGGCCACCGGGCCGATGTCCCGCCGGACGGCGGCGATCAGCTCCGCCTTCAGCGTCTCCTCGTCGACGTCCACACCGGACTTGAGCACCACCAGGCCGCGCGGCAGCTGGCCCTTGAGCGAGTCGTGCACGCCGATCACCGCGCATTCGGCGACAGCGGGGTGCGCCGCCAGCACGGCCTCCATCGACCCGGTCGACAACCGGTGCCCGGCCACGTTGATGACGTCGTCGGTGCGGCCCATGACGAACAGGTACCCGTCCTCGTCGAAGTAGCCCGAGTCGCCGGTGAGGTAGTAGCCCTCGTAGCGCGACAGGTACGCCTCCACGTAGCGCTCGTCGTCGCCCCACAGGGTCGGCAGGGTGCCCGGCGGCATCGGCAGCTTGATGCAGATGGCGCCTTCCTGCCCGGCGGGCAGCGGATCGCCGGCCTGGTCGAGGATCCGCACGTCGTAGCCGGGCACCGGGACGGTCGCCGAGCCCGGCTTCACCGGCATCGGTTCCAGCCCGCGTGGGTTCGCCGCGATCGGCCAGCCGGTCTCGGTCTGCCACCAGTGGTCGATCACCGGCACGCCCAGCTTGTCGGCGGCCCAGTTCAGGGTCTCCGGGTCGAGCCGCTCACCGGCCATGAACAGGGTGCGGAACGACGACAGGTCGTATTTCGCGAGCTCGGTGGCGTCCGGGTCGACGCGTTTGATCGCCCGCAGCGCGGTCGGAGCGGTGAACAGGGCCTTCACCTTGTGCTCGCTGATGACGCGCCAGAACGCGCCGGCGTCCGGGGTGCCGACCGGCTTGCCCTCGTACATCACGGTCGTGGCGCCGATCAGCAGTGGCGCGTACACGATGTAGGAGTGGCCGACCACCCAGCCGACGTCGGAGGCGGTCCACCAGATGTCGCCGGGCCGGATGTCGTAGACCGCGTGCATCGAGTACGCCAGCGCGACCGCGTGGCCGCCCGCGTCACGCACGACGCCCTTCGGTTTCCCGGTCGTGCCGGAGGTGTAGAGGATGTAGAGCGGGTCGGTGGCCGCGACCGGCACCGGGTCGACCGGGCTCGCCCCGGCGACCAGTTCCCGCCAGTCGACGTCCCGTTCGCCGAGCGTCGCCTGCGCCGCGTCGCGTTGCAGCACCACGACCTTGTCCGGCTGGTGCTCGGTGGCGGCGAGCGCCTCGTCGATGATCGGCTTGTACTCGACCACGCGGTTCGGTTCGATGCCGCAGGACGCGGCGACGATCACCTTCGGCTTGGCGTCCTCGATGCGGGCGGCGAGTTCCTTGGGCGCGAAGCCGCCGAACACCACGGAGTGCACGGCGCCGATCCGGGCGCACGCGAGCATCGCCACGGCGGCCTCGGGAACCATCGGCAGGTAGACGATGACCCGGTCGCCCTTGCCGACGCCGAGGGACCGCAGGGCCCCGGCGAACAGGGCGACCTCGTCCCGCAGCTGGGCGTAGGTGTAGGTCCGTTTGCCCCCGGTGACCGGCGAGTCCCAGATCAGGGCGGGCTGCTCCCCACGCCCGCGTTCGACGTGCCGGTCGAGGGCGTTGTAGGCGGTGTTGAGCTCCCCGTCCGGGAACCAGCGGAACAGGGGAGCCCCCGAGGAGTCCAACGCCCGCGACGGCTCACGGGTCCAATCAATCGCTTTCGCCGCGGCGAGCCAGAACCCTTCCGGATCGGTAAGGCTGCGCTGGTGTTCCTCCACGTGACGGCCCATGGGGCAGACCTCCTCGTCGTCGAGCTCGTGCCCCACATCATGACGCAATCCAAGCGCCCCGACCGCGCCACGCCGCCCACCGCGCTGCGCCAGCGCCGCCCGACCACCCCGCGCCGCGCCCGTGCAGCCCGACCGCCCCTCGCCGCACCGAGCGGTGCGCGCGCTCGACCGCCCGGCGTGCCCGACCGCCCCGCGATGCGCCGAGTGGTCGGCGCGCTCGGCCGCCCCGCGTCGCACCGAGTGGTCCGCGTTCCCGACGGCCCCCAGATGCACCGAGCGCCCTGCGTGCTCGAGCGCCCAGCGCCGGGCCTAGAGGCCTGCGTGCGCGGGAGCCCGCTGCGCCGAGTGGTCCGCGTGTCGGACGCCCCAGGTGCACCGAGAGGTCCGTCCCCGAGCGCCCGCGCACGCCCAGGCGCCCAGCGCCAGACCCAGAGGCCCGAGCGCCCAACCAGCGCCGCAGAAGCCGTCGCGCGCGGCCCGTCGCACGTAGTCACCGCCCTGCGGCGCGCTCAACCACTAACCGCCGCTCCCGGCAACCACGAGCTTGCGCAGCGGCTTGCTACGGCCGTCCCGTAGCGCAGTGGTGGCCAGCCGCGTCTCGGTCGCCGTCCGGCCACGCATCGCCATCGCCGAACACGCCTCGCTGCGACCGCGGCTGCTGCGCCCGCCACTCACGCATCCGCCGCGCTCAACCACACCCCGCCGCTCCGCGACCACTCGCCGGGGTTAGCCACCGCCCGCAGAGAGGCTCGACTGCCGAGAAAGCCCGACGGCCATGAAACCCGCCCCGGAGGCCACGCCTCAAACCCCGGCCCCTGCGGGCCCTGCCTCACCCCCGCACCAGGAGGCCCTGCCCCGGCAAGCCCCGCTTCAAAGCCCGGCCTCAGAAGGCCCGCCCCAGAAAGCGACGCCTCAACCCCGCATCGGGAGGCCCTGCCTCAGAAAGCCCTGCTCAAACGCTCCGCCCCCCGACAGCCACGCCTCAAACCCTGCCCCAGAAAAGCCGCGCCTAACCCGCCCCAGACAGCGCCGCTTCAAAAAGCCCGGCCTCAGAAGGCCCGCCCCAGACACTCCCGCCTCAGAAGGCCGCGCCCCAGAACCCCGCCAAACCCCTCAGAAGGCCCCGATGAGCTCCGAAATATGCCCACCGATCTGCGCCACCGTCCCGCTCACCTCGGACGCCTGGGACAGCAGACCCTTCACCTTCTCCCACCGGGTGCGCACCACCTCGGGCTCCACGTCCTCGGCCGTGTCCGGATCCTGCGCCTTCCGCGCGTCCTCCAGCAGGCCGGTCAGGTTCCGGTCCAGCGCCTTCCGGTCCGCGACCTCGAGCGCGGCCGTCTCGGCACGCAGCTGCTCCAGCAGCGTGACCAGCGGCGCCTGCTGCTGGTTGATGTTCGCGCCGCTCATCGAGCCGCTGTTCGTTCCCGTGTTGATCGGGCCGAAGTTCCCGCCGCTGATGTTGATGCCGGTCATGTCCTCAATCCCCCTTGGCCGTCTGGACGTTCGCGCCGTCCATCGAACCGGTGTTGGCGCCGGTGTTGATGGGTGCGTAGTTGTCGCCGTGGATAGTGATTTCCTTGTGGATCACGGTCGCGGCCTGGCGTTCGAAGCTGGCCGGCGAATAGCCGCAGTCGCGCAGGATGCTGCTGATCGCGGGCATCAGCCTGCTGTGCAGGATCTTCTCGTAGCGCTCCACGTCGACCAGCTGAAAATACCTGTCCACATCGTCGGCTGCCGCCATCTCACGCAACGTCCGCAGCGAGCCGTACGCGTCCGGGTTGATCAGGCCGTGGTCCTGCCGCAGCGGCCGGATCCACTGCAGCGTGTGCTTGGCGCGACCCCAGATCGTCACCGGCAACCGCAGCAACCGCAGCAACGCCTGCCCGATCGGGGCGGCCACCCCGGCGGGCAGCTTGTCCACCGCGCGGTACCGGTCCCGCACCGGCGGCAGCACGCACGGCGTCCACTCCAAATACAGGGTGCTGGCGTCGACAGCCGCGTGCAGGTAGCTCGACATCACCAGGTCCCGGTCCCACGTCTCGACCTGGAAACACAGGTAGTAGCGCGCCCACTCACGCGGCTGCTGGCGCAGCGCCGCGACCTCGCCCGGCGGCAGGTACCGCTCCGGCGCCCGGTCCAGGCCCCGCAGGTAGACCACCGACTCCGGCTGGGTCACGTGGTCGATCAGCTCCGCGGACGACGCGAACACGGCCTCCCGGATCGACAGCTCACGCAACCGCCGGTCCGGCGACAGCGACTCGCTCTCCTGCAGCACAGCCATCGCCGCGCGGACCCGTTCGTACAGCAACGGCGTGGTCAACTCGTCGAACGGCGAGCCGTCCGGCTTGTGGTCCTCCGGCAGCCGGTCCAGTGGCAACGCCATCGACCAGGACTCGCGGTGCAACCCGGCGCCGACGAACGGGTTGTATCCGCGGTGCACGAACAACGGCACCGCGCCCTGCGGGGTTTGCTCGGCGTCCCGGTACCGGTGCAGCTGTCGCACGAACCGCGGCGGGCACAGGCCGAGCAGCGGGCGCTCGGTGGTGAACGGGTCGGCTGGCGGCCGGTTGCGGGCGCGGTAGCCGAACCGGTCGACCAGCAGCGACCGCACCACCAGCCGGTCGGTCACCAGGACCGCGAGCATCAGCACGACCAGCGCTATCGAGACGTAGGTCCACACCTCCTCGTCGCCGGCGGGCGGACCGTAGTAGTCCCCGTAGTAGCCACCGGTGAAGTCCTCGGTGGCCTCCGGATCGATCGCCCCGATCGAGTAGATCAGCAGACCGGCCAGCGCGAACGTGCCGAGCACGACGACGATCACGGCCTTGAGCGCCCCGTTGATCGCCCTGCGCCAGATCGACGGGATCACCAGCGCCACCGCGAGCACGAGCCACGTGAACAGCACCACGCTCGGGCCCGAGGCCCAGACGAACAAGCCGAACAGCACCGCCAGGATGCCGTCGCGCAGCTTGCGGCGGCCACGCGACGCGATCACCTCCACCAGCACGCGCGCCGGGTCGAACCCGGGCGAATGCGGCAGCGGCCGGGTCGGCTCGGTGAGGAACTCGCGGATCGCCCGGTCGGCGTATCCGGAGTCGAGGTGCGCGGCCGCGCACAGGTACCGCGTCGTGTCATCCTGGGGCCGCACCTGGTCCGGGACGGCCCAGGCGGTCATCGTCGTTCCGGTCACGGGATCGCGTTCTCCGTCATGGCGGTGAGGATCGGGACCATCTCGGGCCAGTCGGCGGCCTTCGACGAGGCGTACACGAAGTACTCGGTGCCGGAGGCGCGCCAGTACTCGGCCTTCACGTGCCGCCTGCCCTCCGGCGCCGTCCACTCGAACTCCCACACGATCGCCTCGTACCCGCGGATGGTCGTCTGGGCGAGCTCCACGCGGGAGTACCCGGGCCGGGCGGCGGCGAAGTCGCTTTCGGCTTCGAGGTGGGAGTCCAGGATCGAAGCGTTCGGCACGGCCGAGCCGCCGTAGCGGACGTAGCGGGAGCTGTCGGCGGGGTCGGTGGCCTGCACGCTGCCCGCGGACCGGGTCGGCGCGACGGTCCAGCCCTCCGGGATGACCGTGCGGATCCCGGCCGGGCCGGTCACCTCGTTCCCCGGCGCCACCGAACTGCTCGTCGTGGTCGTGGTGGTCGTCGTCGAGGTGCGGCGGCTGCTCGACGTGCTCGCGGTCGTCGTGGCCGAGCTCGACGTGGCCGTGGCCAGCTGGGTCGTTCCGCCGCCGCCGCTGTCGCGGACGAGCAGCAGCGCGGTGCCGACCGCGCCGAGCACGACGAGGTTCGCCACGCCCGCGAGCAGCGCCAGACGCGCCGAGCTCGGCTGGCCCCCAGGAGGCGGCATCGCTGTCCCCTCATCAACCGCTCGTGCCGAAGTGAGCACTGAGGGTAGCATTGGGCGCCCCGCCCGGGTTACTCCTTTTGGGAGATTCACGTGACCGAACAGACCGACCCGATGTCCGCTGTTCAAGCGCTCGAACAGCAGCTCGCCGCCGCTCCGGCCGATGCGGACCTGCGTCTGCGGCTCGCGCACGCCCTCGAAGCGTTGACTGTTTCCGCACGCAGCGTGACCAGAGAGGGGCTGCCCGTGGTGACGTCGACGCGTCAGCGTGAGTTGTGCGCGTGGGCGGCCCGCCGGATCCTCGAACTGAACGTGCCCGACACCCGGCTCACCACCGGCGCGCAGGCGCTGCTGACCGAGCTCGACGCCGGACGCCGGTGGGTGTGGCACAGCCAGGGCCAGGTCGCCATCGCCGCGGTGGTGGTGCTGGGCCTGCTCGCGGTCGTGCTGGGCGGGCTGACCGGCGTCGTCGCGGTCGTCGTCGCCGGCGCGGTGCTCAGCAGCGTCCTGCTGTCGGTGCTGGTCCTGCGCTTCCGGCGGGAGCGGTGGCGCGTCGAAGCGGAGCGGCTGGCGCCGGTCATCTGGCGGCCCGGCATCTGAGGAAGTCTCACTCCGCAGGGCGACCGCAACCCGCCCGGCACCTGCCGCGTCCAAGGTGCGAATAGGGTGGGAGACCAGAAGAAGACCCCGAACACGAAGGGACCCGGGCGGTGAACGCGTTCGCGGACTGGCTGCTGTCCCTCGCGCATGCCCTGTTCAACCCGGGGTTCTGCCCCGGTGACTGGGTGTGGGCCACGGTGGCCGCGGGGGCGCTGACCGCCTTGTTCCCGGTGGTCGGCGCGGTCCTCGTCGCGCTCATGCGGAAGTTCACCGGCAACCGGTACGACACCGGCACGATCGCGGCCATCGGCGTGATCGCGTTCGTGTTCTCGTTCGGGCTGCCGTGGATGGCGTTCAACGGCATCTCGGGCATCTACCGGGCCGCGGCCGAGGGCACGTCGTCGCTGTCGAAGGCCGACCTGGCGACGCTGAACCGCGAGTACTGCTCGTTCATCGGCACGCAGAGCGAGTACCTCGGCGGCGGGCAGAACATCTTCGAGACGATCTTCTACCCCTCCGGCAACGTGCTCGCCTACGGCTACTACCTGGGCGCGCTGGTCGGGCTGCCGCTGCTCGCGCTGCTGTTCATGATCCTGCAGGCCCGCACCGCGATGCGCCGCGGGCCGAAGTGGCCTGGCCGCCTGCTGTGGGTCGGGTTCGTGATGTTCGTGGTGTTCTCGGTGGGCGTCTCGGCCAACGCGGGTGTGTTCCTGTGGCTCGGGTTCATCCCGATCGCGATGCTCGGAATCATCCCCATCGCCCTGGTCGGGCCGCCGCCGTGGTCGGTCATCAACAAGCCGGAGCGGCCGCGCCCGGAGCCGCGGCGCGAGCCCCCGCCCCAGGTGCCGCCACCTCCGCCGCCACAGCAACAGCCGCCGAAGCAGTACGCGCCGACGGCCGTCGCGCCCGCCGCGCAGGAACTGGCCGCGGCGCCCGGTCCGGTCCCGATGCCGCCCGGGTCGACGGCCAACGGCGGCGGCCGGTACCGGCGGATCAAGCGCCTCGGCCACGGCGGGTTCGGCACGGTGTGGCAGGCCGTGGACAACCAGCTGGGCCGGACGGTCGCGCTGAAGATCGCCCACGCGCCGGACCGGGACACCGAGGAGCGCATGCGCCGCGAGGCGAGGGCGCTCGCGATGGTCGACCACCCGAACTGCGTGCGGGTCTACGACCTGGTCGAGGAGCCGGACGGGCTCGCCCTGGTCATGGAGTACCTGGAGGGCCAGTCGCTGGCCACCGCGGTGGACACGATGGGGCCGCTGGACGACGTCGCGGCGGGCCGCCTGTGGGCGACGATGGCAGGCGCGCTGGCCGCCGCGCACGAGAAGGGCGTGCTGCACCGCGACGTGAAGCCGTCGAACGTGATCCTGGACCCGCAGGGCATGCCGCACCTGATCGATTTCGGCATCGCCCGCAGCCGCGGCGACTCGACGATGACCGCGACCGGGATGATGATCGGCACGCCCGACTTCGTCGCCCCGGAGCAGGCCGCGGGTGCGGCGGCGTCCCCGGCCTCGGACGCGTGGCAGCTGGCGGCGACCGTGAGCTACGCGCTGTCCGGCTACCCGCCGCGCGGGACCCGCGAGACGCCGATGGCGGCCCTGATGGCGGCGGCCCGCGCCGAGCCCGTGTCGAAGCTGCCGCAGCGGTCCGCGCACGCCCGGCTGCTGATCGCCTCGCTCGACAACGAACCCCGCCGCCGCCCGACGCTGCACACGGTGGTGCGTGAGGTGGAGGGCTTCCTGTCCCGGGCGGGCAAGTCGATGGACGGGCCGGTGACGCGGATCGTGCCACGGCACGGCGGCACGACGCGGGCGATGCCGCCGCGCTGACCCGGGGTTTGTCGTGCCGGATGGGGCGTGGGGCGCTTCCGGTCAAGGGGATTGCCTGCGGGTGCCCAGGACTAGCCGGTGACGCGGGGTGCGCCGGTGGTGCGCTTGTCGTCGAGCGGCTTTCTGCGGGTCCTTCTGGGCGGGCCAGCGAAGCGGATCCCGCTGGTGCGCTGCGGCGGTGCCGCCGCACTGATCTCGGGTTCCGTGGGACCGGGTGTGCGGCGGTGCGCCGCCCCGAGTCGTGGCGTCGCTATCGGTGGGGTAGTGCGGAGCGCCGGCTGGTGTGCTTCCGGCCCAGCAGGATCGCCTGCGGGTGCTTCGCGCCTTCCAGCTCCACCCGGGCGGCGATGTCGAAACCGGCCCGTTTCAGCAGCTTCGCGACGTGGTCGGGCGGCAGCAGGTACGCGTCGTAGTCCACCGGGTGGCCGTAGGCCGTCTCGGGTTGCAGCTGGGCGTTTCCGGCGTGGAAGCCGATCACCACGTGACCTTCGGGCGCCAGCGCGCGGGCGAAGCCGGCGAACACCGTCGGCAGCACCGCCGGCGGGACGTGGAAGATCGACCACCACGCGACGATCCCGCCCAGGGACCCGTCCGCCACGTCGAGCGCCGTCATCGAGCTCACCTCGAACCGCAGCTGCGGGTACGACCGGCGGGCGATCTCGACCATCCCGGGTGACAAGTCGACGCCAAACGCTTGCGTGCCGAGTCCCGCGAGGTGCGCCGTCACGTGGCCGGGTCCGCAGCCGACGTCGGCGACCGGGCCGGTCACCAGCTCGGCGAAGGCGCTCAGCATCCCTCGGCCCACCGCGTCCGCCGCGAACCGCGGGCGGACGAAATCCGCGTAGTCCTCCGCCACCCGGTCGTACGACTCCCGGGCGCGGTCCAGGTACCCGGTCATCGCCAGGACGGCAGCCAGAGCTCCGCCTGCCAGCGGGCGTTGCTGATCGGGTCGCCGTTCAGGATGGGCCACAGCCACGCGAAGTTCGCCACTACCAGGCCGACGTACAGCGCCACCACCAGCAGCCCCGTCCCGCGGCGTTCGAACCCGCGCCGTGCGCTGCCCAGGATCTGGCCCAGCGCGAGGGTCAGCCCGAGCGCCAGGAACGGCGCCATCGGCGTGGCGTAGAAGAAGTACATCTGCCGGTCGATGTTCGTGAACCACGGCAGGAACCCGGCGAGGTAGCCGACCAGCACGGCGGCGTAGCGCCAGTCGAACCGGAACAGCCAGCGCCACAGGCCCCACCCGAGCATCGGGATCGCGAGCCACCACGTCGCGGGCGTGCCGATCAGCATCGTCGCCCGGATGCAGTCCGACGCGCCGCACGTGCCGTTGCCCGACTCGTAGTAGTAGAGCATCGGCCGCAGGCCCATCGGCCACGTCCACGGCTTCGACTCCCACGGGTGCGGGTCGTCCTTGGGCGTGACCAGGCTTTCGTGGAAGTGCAGCACGTTCATCGAGTAGTCGCCCAGCGACCGCAGCGCGGGCGGCGCCCAGCTCCAGAACCCGGGGTCGATGCCCTGCAGTTCGGTGTAGTGCCGGTCGGTGCCGGACTCGCTCGCGAACCACGCCCACCAGCTCGCCACGTACATCAGCGCGGGGATGGCGAGGATGGCCCACAACGCGGGCAGCACGTCCCGGCGCAGCGTCCCGGCCCACGGCCGCGGCACCCCCGCCGCCCGGCGCGCGGCCACGTCGAACCCGACGCACAGCAGCCCGAAGAACGCCATGTAGTACAGGCCCGACCACTTGACCGCGAACGTCAGGCCGAGGCACACCCCGGCCGCGAACCGCCACCAGCGGAAGCCCAGCCGCGGCCCCCACGGCGACTCGTCCGCCCAGCCCTCGGCGACCGCCACCGCCAGCCGCTGCCGCACCTGGTCACGGTCGCACAGCAGGCACGCGAACGCGGACAGCGCGAACACGGCGATGAAGATGTCCAGCATGCCCATCCTGGCCTGCAGGAACAGCACGCCGTCGCAGATCACGAGTATCCCGGCGATGCCGCCGAGCAGCGTCGAGCGGGTCAGCCGTCGCGCGATGCGGATGGTCAGCAGCACGATGATCGTGCCCGCCACGGCCGCGCTGAAGCGCCAGCCCCAGCCGTTGTACCCGAACATCCACTCGCCGAGCGCGATCAGCTGCTTCGCCAGCGGCGGGTGCACCACCAGCTCGTAGCCCGCGTTGTCCTCGAACCCGCCGTTGCGCAGCATCTGCCACGCCTGCGGCACGTAGTGCTTCTCGTCGAAGACCGGGGTGCCCTTGTCGGTGGGGGAGCCGAGGTTCTGGAAGCGGGTGACCGCCGCGACCAGCGTCAGGACGATCGTGACCACCCAGCCGCGCAGCCGGTCGGCCGGCATCGGCCGTCCGAGCAGGGTGGCGGCACGGTCCGTCGGCGGGCGGAGGTGGTCCACCTGGTCCGGTCGCGTCAGCAGAGCGGTCACGGGGGTGATCCTAGGGACCCACGGGTGAACTCGGAGTTCCCGCGCGGCTAATAGGGTGAAGGCCATGCCACTCGTCCTCGCCGCGACCCCCCTCGGTGACTCCCGCGACGCTTCGCCGCGCCTGGTCACCGCACTGGCCGAGGCGGACGTGATCGCCGCCGAGGACACCCGGCGGCTGCGGTCGCTGGCCACCGCGCTGGACGTGACGCCGCGCGGGCGGGTGGTCAGCTTCTACGAGGACGTCGAGACGTCCCGGCTGCCGAAGCTGCTGGAGGCGCTGCGGGCCGGGGAGACGGTCGTGCTGGTCACCGACGCCGGCATGCCCAGCGTGTCCGATCCGGGGTACCGCCTGGTCGCCGCGTGCGTCGAGGAGGACCTGCCGGTCACGTGCCTGCCCGGTCCGTCGGCGGTGACGACCGCGCTGGCGCTGTCCGGGCTGCCCAGCGACCGGTTCTGCTTCGAGGGCTTCGCGCCGCGCAAGCCGGGTGAGAAGGGGCGCTGGTTCCGCGAGCTGGCGGCCGAACCGCGGACGGTCGTGTTCTTCGAGTCGCCGCACCGGCTGGCCGCGACGCTGACCGAAGCGGCCGCCGCCCTGGGTGACGAGCGGCGGGCGGCGGTGTGCCGGGAGCTGACGAAGACGTACGAGGAGGTGCGGCGCGGGACGCTGCCCGAGCTGGCGGCCTGGGCGGCGGACGGCGTGCGCGGCGAGATCACGGTGGTGCTGGAGGGCGCCCGGCCACGGGCGGTGTCGGTGACGGACCTGGTGGCGGAGGTGTCGGCCCGCGTGGCGGCAGGCGAGCGGCTCAAGTCCGCGGCGGCCGAGGTCGCCGAGGCGACCGGGGTGTCGAAGAAGGAGCTGTACGACGCGGTGCTGGCGGCGCGGCGCGCCTGAGCGGGTGCGTCAGGCGGGGTCCTTCCGCATCGCCCAGGTGGTCGGACCGCCGTCGGGAAGGGCGACCTGCGCGGTCACCTGGAAGCCCAGCCCCTGGTAGAAGCCCACATTCGACTCCAGCGAGGTCTCCAGGTAGGCCGGGTGCCCTTCCGCGGCGGCGGCGCGCAACCCGGGCGCGAGGACCGCCCGGCCGAGGCCCTCGCCCTGACGGCCGGGTGCCACACCGACCGTGGCGAGGAACCACGCGGGCCCGGTCGGCCGGTGCGGGACCATCGCCTCCTCCGCGGCCGCCGCTGCCGCCGCCCGGTCACCGGCCAGCTCGCGGAGCCGCGGGGCCAGTGCGTCCAGGTCGGGCTCGCTTGCGGTGGGCGTCGTCCACACCGCCACCGCCGCCACGTCGTCGCTCACCCAGACCCGCCCACGCGGCAGCCCGACGTGTTCCAGGAACAGCCGTTGCAGCTCAGTCACCCGTGCGACGTGGTCCGCCGCCGCGACGGTGTGCCGCGTGAACGGGTAGTCCGCGAAGGCCGCGCCCAGGGTCGCCGCCGCGGCGTCGAGGTCGGCTGCGGTGCCGAGGCGGATCAGGTGAGCAGCGCTTCCAGCGGGGCGGCTTTGTGCAGGCATTCCTGCCATTCTGCCTCCGCGTCCGAATCCGCGGTGATGCCGCCGCCGACCCCGAGCGCGATCGAATCCCCGTGCACCTCGAACGTGCGGATCGCGACGTTCAGCTCCAGCCCGGCCACCGGCGACGCCAGACCGACCGCGCCCGTGTAGACCCCGCGCGGCCGCGGCTCCAGCTCCGCGATCAGCTCCAGCGCCCGGATCTTCGGCGCGCCCGTCACCGAGCCGGGCGGGAAGGTCGCGGCCAGCAACTCCGCGTCCGACGTGACCACCCGCCCCGCCACGGTCGACTCCAGGTGCCACACGCCGGGCGCCGGCCGCACCCGCAGCAGCTCGGGCACCCGCACGCTGCCCACCGCGCACACCCGGCCGAGGTCGTTGCGCACCAGGTCGGTGATCATCACGTTCTCGGCCACGTCCTTGACCGACTCGCGCAGCCGTCGCGCCAGCACGTCGTCCGCCGGGCTGCGCCGGGGCAGCGTGCCCTTGATCGGCGTCGAACGGACCTGGTCGCCGTGGCGGGCGAGGAACAGCTCGGGCGACAACGACACGACACTGCCCCACTCGCCGGTGAGGAACGCGGCCCGGCGCGGCTGCAACCCGCGCACTCCCTGCGCGAACAACGCGGCGGGCGAGCCCTCGAACGTGCCTTCGAAGCGTGTGCAGATGTTGGCCTGGAACAGCTCCCCGGCCTCGATGGCGTGCACGCACGCCTTCACCGCGTCGCCGTGTTCGGCGGGCAGCGGACGGTGCAACGGCCCCGCCTGCCAGGCCGGGGACGGCGCCGCCCGGCTCAGCAGGTCCGCGAACTCCGCCGCCAGGTCCGGGCCCCCGAGCGATTCGAACCACCACCAGCCGTCCGCGTCCAGCCGCAGGACGTGGTCGGCCCAGCCCCACACCGCCTCGGGCAGCGCCGTGCGGCGGCCGGACGGGTCGGTCAGGTCGTAGGAGAGATATCCGAACCAGCCACCGCCGACGACCCCCTCCGGAGCCTCGACCCGCGGTTGCCGGTCCGGCACCTCGAACGGGTCGGTGACCGGGCGGAGCTGGACCTCGGGCGCCAGCACGGCCTGGGAGCCGAACCACTCGCCGCACAGGCCGGCCGCCGTGCCGATCCCCCGGTTGCGGGCGCGCTCGTCGAGGAGGAGCAGCACCTCATCCGGTGTTCTTCCCCGGCTCAGCCTCGTTCGTGTCGCCCGCACGGGGACATTGTGACCTACCGTCGGACGCATGCGTGTGGTCGAGACGGAGCAGATCTGCAAGGTGACGGGCGCCGATTCGATCAACCGGACCGACCGGTTCGCCATCCACGGCACGGATCTCGGCATCCTGTGGGACGGCGGTGACGGGCGGGTCTTCGTGTTGTTCGGCGACACCTTCGGCGAGGGCTGGGGCGGCGACGGCGGCGGCCCGAACAGCGCCGACTGGCGCAGCAACGTCCTCGCCTACTCGACCAGCAGGGACCTGGCCGCCGGTCTCACGCTCGACGGCGTCGTCACGCGGCCGGACGGCACCGCAGCCCAGGTCATCGCGCGGGACGAGCGCCGGGACGAGGTGACCGTCATCCCGAACTCGGGCCTGGCGGTCGACGGGCTCCAGGTCGTGCACTACATGTCCGTGCGGCAGTGGGGCCCGCCGGGGAAGTGGACCACCAACTACTCCGGCCTCGCCGTCTCCGACGACGGCGGGGTCACCTGGGCCAAGCCGTGGAGCGCGCGCTGGATCAACCGCGCCGAGCGGGACGACCCGTTCCAGATGTGTGCGCTGGCCCGCGAGGGCGACCACGTTTACCTCTTCGGCACGACCAACGGGCGGCACGGCGACGCCTACCTGGCCCGCACGGCGATCCCGCACCTACTGGACGCGTCGTCCTACGAGTACTTCGACGGCCGCGGCTGGACGCGGGACGAGTTCGCCGCCGCGCCGGTCATCCCGGGCCCGGTCGGGGAGCTGTCCGTCGCCTACGACGTCCACCTCGGACAGTGGCTGGCGATGCACCTGGACGACCCGGGCGGCGCGATCCGGCTGCGCTCCGCCGACCGGCTCACCGGTCCGTGGTCACCCGGCCAGGTCGCCGTGCCCGGGCACCAGTACCCCGGCCTCTACGGCGGTTACCTGCACCCGTGGGCGCTGGACGGCCCGGACGTCTACTACCTCATGTCGCAGTGGGGCCCGTACAACGTGTTCCTGATGCGGAGCGGGCTAGAGCAGTAGGTCGGCCAGCGTGAACGGGTAGACCAGGGCGTCCATGCCGATGGGGCCGGACACGCCGGGCATCGGCGGCACCGAGCTGTGCTCGTGCAGCGCGAGGCGCGGGTGGAACCAGCCGGGGCGGCCCGGGATGTCGTTGTGCCGCGCCACCCACAGCACGACTTCGCGGTCGGCCCACTTCTGCGGGTGCAACCGGCGCAACCAGAGCCCGTAGTCGGCGTAGATCACGACCCGCTCGATGCCCGCGGACTGCCGCACGGTCTTGATCCACGCCTTCACGAACCGGTCGTCGACACCCTCCGCCTCGACTTCGAGCGTCGGCGCGAGCGAACCCGGCCCGAACACCCCGAGCCCGCGCCCCGCGCGCACGCACAGCTCGGCCTGGTCGTGGGGCGCGCCGGGGCGCGCGTAGTGGCGGATGCCGGTGCGGATGCCGGCCCGCTGCGCCGCTTCGATCTGTTTCCCGGCGCCGCGGTCGAGCCAGTTCGTGTTCTCGGTGACGGTGATGGAGGCGAACGAGACCGCGCCGGACCGGACCGCGTCCCAGTCCGCCACGGTCGCGTGCAGCGCGAGGTTGATCCCGCGCTCCGTGCTGCCCTCCGTCAAACCGCCGCCTTCATTCCGCGCAAATGCGTTCGCCAGGACACTGCGTAGTCACCATAAGCGCGAAAAGCCCCGGTTGCCGTATCGACGCACCACCCGAAAAGGGTGTGACCCACAGCAAGTGCCGGGCGTGACGGCACGGGGTGACGGCACGGTCACCGTCGGGGAGTCCACAGTGGAGGCGGCGGCCGGAGGAACCCGGCCGCCGGCCCGCGGACCGGCGGCCGGGTCTGCTAACCCCCGATGCCGGAATTCCGGGCGGTTTCGACGATCGTGGCCGCGTCCTCGGGCAGCAGGTGGCCCGCCGTGACCGAGGACTGGGCGGCCGCCTGCACCTTGGCCACGTAGTCCGCGTTGGTCGGGTACAGGCGGCTCAGCACCGGCTCCGCCGTGGGCGGGAACGACGGGTCGGACGGGTCGCCGTCGTCGTGCTGGTCCCACGGGTCCGCGTCGCCGTTCCACGGGTCCCGCGCGCCGTAGAGGCCGCAGAAGACGCCGCTGTCCGTGGTGTCCCGCTCGCCGCTCAGCGTGCGCGTCGGCACCGCGACGTCGGGCAGCCGGATGCCGCCGGTGGCCAGGCCGGTGGCCGGGTCGCGGCGGTCGGCGTCGAGCAGCGCGCCGCTCGCCGGGCGCGGTCCGCCCTGCGCCCACGTGGTCAGCGCCCGCAGCGCGGCGTTCATCGAGTAGTGGCCGGGCCCGTCGTTGTAGGGCGCGGACCCGGCGGCGCAACCCGGTTCCGGTGCGGCCGATCCGGCGGACTTCTGCACCGTCGGGCCGCCGAGGTCGAAGGCCCTCTGGTCGCCGTGGGCGGTGCCGGCCAGCTCCCAGTGCACGACGCGGTCGGTGTCCGGCTGCCGTGCCACCGCCGCGCCCGGCACGTCGGTCTCGGTGAGCACCACGAACACCGGAACCGCGGTGTCGGTCCGGATGCGGCTCGGGTTCGGCATCGTCAGCACGTCGACGAGCCTGCCGCTGATCGGGGCCGCGACCGCGCTGTTGCTGTGGATCATCAGGCCGTCGTAGACGCGCGCGACCGGCTGGACGGCGTTGGCGTAGGTGGTCATGAACCCGGCCGACTGCGATTCCCCGTCGGCGAGCAGCGTCCGGATCTCCAGGCCGCCCAGCGGGTCCGGCCCGTTCGGCGTGCGCAACGCCTGTCCCGCCTGGGAGAAGATGTCATAGGCGTAGGCGTCGCCGGGGTGCACGAGGCTGCCGTAGCGCGCCGGGTCCCAGCCGCGCAGGCCCGCGATGTCGCCGAGCCCGCCGTTGACGCCGACGGACTGCGCCGATACGCCGACCCACGCGTAGCCCTGGCGGAGCAGCTCGTCCCGCATGAACCAGTAGTCGGGCGACAGTTCCAGCTGGGCGCTGACGTTGAGCCACTCCACGACGACCGTGCCGTTGAAGCGCGCCGGGTCGCTCGGCCGACGGACCAGCAGCCGCGTCCGGTACTCGGCCTGGGTGGTCGGCCGGACGTCCCACCGGCCGGACGAGGTCCACAGCCCCGACTTGGCGTACGCGGTGGCGGTGCCCGAGATAAAGAACTCGCTCTCGGTGTAGCCGAACGAGCCGAGGTCCTCGGCCGCGGCGAGGAACGGGAACCCGTGGCTTCCCGCGGGTGGTGTGGTGATCGTCGGGTTCGCGGCCGCCGCCGTGGCGGGCAGGAGCGCGGTGAACACCGCCAGTAGTGTCGCGAGAACGGCTGTGCGCACTGGTCACCTCCGAGGTGTGGGGAGGGCCAGTGTGGGGCGGCCGCGGTCGCCCGGGCATCGGCGAAATCACCGGTGCATACGACGCCTCGCTCAACGGAGCACCGCGGGCCAGCTGGTCACCGGCCAGAACGGCGCCGCGCCGATCGACTACCCGTACGCGTTCCTGGCGCCGTCGAACACCGGCGTGCCGACGGGCTTCGACATCAACCGCGACGGGGCGACCGTGCACTTCCTGGTCTCCCACCCGACGCCGCCCACGTTCGACGGCGCGGAGGACCGCAACGGCACCCTCAACCACGACGAGATCCGCCTGTGGGCCGACTACGTGACGCCCGGCAAGGGGCGGCTACCTCTACGACGACGCCGCCCGCCGCGGCGGGCTGAAGCCGGGCGAGGAGTTCGTCGTCGCCGACGACAACAACTCCGACCCGAACGACGGCGACAGCGTGCCGGGCGCGATCGACCATCTGCTCGGCGCGCCGCGCGTGCGGGACACCTGGCCGGGCAGCACGGGTGGCCGTCTCGCGGCCCAGGCATAGGGTGGCGCGAACCCGACCCACGAGACGGACCCGTACTTCGACACGGCGGACTTCAGCGACAGCGCGCCCGGCAACCTGCGCGTGGACTACGTGCTGCCCTCACGCGGCCTGGTCCCCGCCGGCGGCGCGGTGTTCTGGCCTGCGCCGGACTCGCCGCTGGTCCGGCTCAAGGACGCCTCCGACCACCACCTGGTGCGCGTGGACGTGCTGCGGCCGCGGCGTCAGGCGTTCTCCTTCTGGAAGGTCCGCGTGCCCCAGAACACCGCCAGGACCGTCATCACCACGAGGATGATCGAGCCGGTCATCAGCGCGTCCATCGTGAGGTCGCCGCGGAAGGTGGCCCGCTCCGCGTCGACGACGTGGGTGAACGGGTTGATCCGCGAGATGGCGTAGAGCCAGTCCGGCGCGAGGATGCTGGTGATCGGCAGCAGGATGCCGGACAGCAGCAGCACCGGCATCAGCACGGCGTTCAGCAGCGCCGGGAGGGCCTGCTCGCTCTTCAGCGTCAGCGCCACCGCGTAGGACGCCGAAGCCAGTGTCGCCGCGACGAGGCCGACGATCACCAGGCTCAGCAGCACCCCGCCGATCGGCGCGTCCAGTCCAAAGGCGACATACGCGAGCACGGTGATCAGCACGGCCTGGATGACCGCCTGGATCACGTTGTTCACGACCTTGCCCAGCAACAGCCCCACCCGGCTGGCCGGCGTCACCCGCAGCCGTTCCAGGACGCCGCTGCGGTAGTCCATCAGCAGCGAGAACCCGGCGAACGACGAGCTGAACAGCGCCAGCTGGATGATCAGCGCCGGTGTCAGGATGGTCCAGCTGGTGCCCGGCGGGAAGCCCGGCGTGCTGCTGACGACCTTTTCCATCAGCGGCCCGAACAGCACCAGGTACAGCACCGGCTGCATGATGCCGATCATCACCCACGCCGGGTTGCGCATGGACAACGTCCAGTCCCGCTTGAAGATCAGCCACGTGTCACGCAACATGGGCGGCCTCCTCGTGGTGCTGGGACTGCTCGGCGTCGCGCAGCGACCGGCCGGTGAGCGTGAGGAACACGTCGTCCAGCGTCGGCCGGTTCACCTGCATTGAGGTCATCGCGATGCCGTCGGCGTCCAGGCGCCGCAACAGTTCGGGCAGCGCGGTGTCCCCGCGCGGCACGCGGAACCGCACCTCGGCTTCACCGGTGGTCACCTCGTGCGCGCCCGCCAGGCGCCCGGCGACCTCGGCCGCGGCGTCCACGAACTCCGGGGCCACGCCGATCGTCACGCCGTCGCCGGACACCCGCGCCTTGAGCGAGTCCGGCGACCCCTCGGCCACGATCTCGCCGTTGTCGATCACCAGGATCCGGTCGCACAGCGAGTCGGCCTCGTCCAGGTAGTGCGTGGTGAGGAACAGCGTCACGCCGTGGTCCGCGCGCAGCCGCCGGATGTGCTCCCAGAGGTTGGCGCGGCTCTGCGGGTCCAGCCCGGTGGTCGGCTCGTCGAAGAAGATCAGCTTCGGGTCGTGGATCAGGCTCAGCGCGATGTCCAGCCGCCGCCGCTGGCCACCGGACAGCGTCTTCGTCAGCCGGTCGTCCAGGCTCACGAGGTCGAGCTGCTCGATCAGCTCCCGGCCCCGCCGCAGCGACTCCTCCTTCGACATCCCGTACAGCCGGCCCTGCAGCTCGATCTCCTCGAGCACCTTCATCTCCGGGGTGACGCCGCCGCCCTGTGCGACGTACCCGATCTGCCTGCGAACGCCGACCGGGTCGGCGAGCAGGTCGCGCCCGGCCACCTGTGCCTCGCCCGCGGTCGGGCGCAGCAGCGTGGTCAGCATTCGCAGCGTCGTGGTCTTGCCTGCGCCGTTCGGGCCGAGGAACCCCACCAGTTCACCCTCGGCGACGTCGATGTCGACGCCCTTCACGGCCTCGACGCTGCGGCCGCGCGCGGTGAACGTCCGCGCGAGACCGCGTGCCTTGATCATGAGAATCCCCCTTGATTCAGTAGTCAAATTTGACTAGTGATGGCGGCCACTCTGCCCCCACTATCGCGCCGTAGTCAAATTTGATTACTTGATCTCGGGAGGAGCGCCGAAGTGGCGCCCCGGGTCGTCGGCCATGACGTACTCGCCGTCCTGCAGGCGCTTGATCAGGCCCCGCAGCCACTCGATGGTCGCCTCGACGTTCGTGCCCCACAGCCGGTACAGCTCGCCGACGTGGTCCGGGTGGCCCCAGTCGGCGCCGCCGTCCAATACGCTCCGGGTGGTCGCGAGCTGGCCCTCCAGCCGCGTCAGCCGGTGCCGCAGGAGGGACAGTGCCCGGTCGCGGGACAGGGCGGGCAGGAAGGTCAGCGCGGCGGCGAAGGCGAACGCGTCCTGCGCCCCGTCGCCCTCGGTCTCCGCGATCATCTGGGCGAGCCGGACCTGGAACTCGGTCTCGCCGTCGTCGGTCAGCCGGTAGGCGACCCGGTCCGGGCCGCGTCCCTCCGGCTCGTCCGGCACCGCCTCCAGCAGGCCTTCGGCCGCCATCTTCTTCAGCGCGTGGTAGATCGACCCGGGCTGGACGTTCGCCCAGCGGTCCGCCGACCAGGTCAGCAGCTCACGCCGCACCTGATAGCCGTGCGCCCGGCCGTACATGCGTACGACGCCCAGCACCAGCAGCCGCGTCGGCGACACCCGACCTCCTTAAGCCTTCCCAGGTAACAATGCACGAGACGGCATCCGTACGCTAAACAGGCATGAGCATCCCTGTGTTGACGGCGGTGGCCTGGCCTTATGCCAACGGGCCCCGTCACATCGGCCACGTCTCCGGCTTCGGCGTCCCGTCGGACGTGTTCTCGCGCTACCAGCGAATGGCCGGCAACCGGGTGCTCATGGTGTCCGGGACCGACGAGCACGGCACGCCGATCACGGTCCAGGCGGACAAGGAGGGCCTCACCTCCCAGCAGACCGCCGACAAGTACACCCGCCAGATCGGCCAGGACCTGCAGGGCCTCGGGCTGACCTACGACCTGTTCACCCGCACCAGCACCGGCAACCACGCCGAGGTCACGCAGCAGATCTTCCTCGCGCTGCACCGCAACGGCTACGTGGTGCCGAAGACCACGACCGGCGCGATCAGCCCGTCCACCGGCCGGACGCTGCCGGACCGCTACATCGAGGGCACCTGCCCGATCTGCGGTTACGACGGCGCGCGCGGCGACCAGTGCGACAACTGCGGCAACCAGCTGGACGCCGCGGAGCTGATCAACCCGAAGTCGCGGATCAACGGTGAGACGCCGAAGTTCGTCGAGACCGAGCACCTGTTCCTCGACCTGCCGGCGTTCACCGAGAGCCTCGGCAAGTGGCTGTCGACGAAGACCGACTGGCGGCCCAACGTCGTCAACTTCACCAAGAACCTGCTCGACGACATGCGGCCCCGCCCGATCACCCGCGACCTGGACTGGGGCGTGAAGATCCCGCTGGACGGCTGGCGCGACCAGCCGCTCAAGCGGTTCTACGTGTGGTTCGACGCGGTGATCGGCTACTTCTCGGCCAGCGTCGAGTGGGCCCGGCGCAGCGGGAACCCGGACGCGTGGCAGGAGTTCTGGACCAACCCGGACGCGCGCGGCTACTACTTCATGGGCAAGGACAACATCACCTTCCACGCCCAGATCTGGCCCGCGCTGCTGCTCGGCCACAACGGGGCCGGGGACAAGGGCGGCCAGGTCGGCCCGTACGGCAAGCTGAACCTGCCGGACGAGATCGTGTCGTCGGAGTTCCTGACCATGAGCGGGTCGAAGTTCTCCACCTCGCGCGGCACGGTCATCTACGTCAATGACTTCCTGCGCGAGTTCGGCCCGGACACCCTGCGCTACTTCATCGCGGTGGCCGGCCCGGAGACCCAGGACACCGACTTCACCTGGGACGAGTTCGTCCGCCGGACCAACTTCGAGCTGGCCAACGAGTGGGGCAACCTGGTCAACCGCTCCATCTCGATGGCGCACAAGAACAACGGCGCGATCCCGGCCCCGGTCAAGCCGGCGCCCGCGGACGAGGAGCTGAAGGCGCTGTCCCGCAAGGCGTTCGAGACCGTCGGCGGGCACCTGCAGCGGTCGCGGTTCAAGCTGGCGGCCACCGAGGCGATGCGGGTCGTGTCCGCGGCCAACCGGTACCTGTCCGACCAGGAGCCGTGGAAGCTCAAGGACGACCCGGAGCGCCGCGACGCGGTGCTGCACACCGCGCTGCAGGTGGTGTCGGACGCGAACACGCTGCTCACCCCGTTCTTGCCGCACTCGGCGCAGAAGGTGCACGAGGCGCTGGGCGGCACCGGCGTGTGGGCCGCGCAGCCGGAGCTGCAGGACGTCGAGGACCTGGACATCCCCGGCCGGATCAACCCGATCCTGACCGGCGACTACGCGGCCGAGCAGGCGCGCTGGGAGTCGATCCCGATCGAGGTCGGCCGCCCGCTGGCCAAGCCGACGCCGCTGTTCGCCAAGCTCGACCCGAAGCTCGGCGAGACCGGTCCGGAGTGGGCTCCGATCGCGCAGTGAGCAAGAAGGAACGGCCACCGGTGCCGGAGCGCCTCCCGGCGCCGGTGGTCGACTCGCACACGCACCTGGACGCCTGCGGTGCGGTCACGGCGGCCGACGTGGCCGAGCTGGCCGACCGCGCCGCGGCGGCCGGGGTGACGAGGATGGTGACCGTCGCCGACGACCTGGACGCCGCCCGCTGGGCCGCGGAAGCGTCCACTTGGGACGAGCGGGTGTGGGCCGCGGTGGCGATCCACCCCACGCGCACCAAGGACTTCGGCGAGCCGGAACAGTCCGAAATAGAGCGTCTGGCGCGTCAGGACCGGGTGGTCGCCGTCGGTGAGACGGGTCTGGACTACTACTGGGACTACTCGCCGCCGGACGCCCAGCAGGAGGCGTTCCGCTGGCACATCGACCTCGCCAAGCGGGTCGGCAAGCCGCTGATGATCCACGACCGGGACGCGCATGAGGACGTGCTGCGGATCCTGGACGAGGAGGGCGCGCCGGAGACCGTGGTGTTCCACTGCTTCTCCGGCGACGAGGACATCGCGCGCCGCTGTGTGGACGCCGGTTACGTGCTGTCGTTCGCCGGCACGGTCACGTTCCGCAACGCCCGGGCGCTGCAGGCCGCGGCGCGGCTCGTGCCGTCCGGGCAGTTCCTCGTCGAGACCGACGCGCCGTTCCTGACGCCGCACCCGTTCCGCGGACGGCCGAACGAGCCGTACTGCACCGCTTATACGGTCGCTTTCCTCGCCGACCTCCGTTCGGAGGGGCTGGAACAGGTCTGTTCGGCGGTGTCGGCGACGGCCGAACGCGTCTTCCGGCTGCCGTCCGTCACAGCGGGTTGAACGGACTGCGACATCCGTGGAAATCAACCATCCACCTGGAGGAGTGACGAACGCCACGACATTCCGCCCGGTGTTTGCGCAACCTCGCGGGGTCCGTTACTGTCCCGTGACCGTGCCGCATGATCGCTCCAACCGGGCGAAGAGCGGGACACCCGGAGTCAAGCCAGTGCAGGTCGGGATCGGGGATGGCGAAGACTTCGGGAGCCGTAGTGCGAAAGGGATCGACCTGCTGTGACTGGTAGTAGATGGGCCGACGCGCGCCCGACTGAGGCGATGGACTGGTTCGAGTCCAGCCGTGGTGGCGCCGTGGGCACCCTCGACTGGCCCGACGCCGACGCGTTCTCGGACGACCTGGCTGTCACCGAGCACGACATCCGCACGGTGCTCGGCAACGACGCGGACGATCTCATGGCCGAGGCCGAGATCGACGTCGACGAGCTGATCCGGCTGATCAACGCCGAGACCACGATGCTCCCGGCCCTCGCCATCCCGGACGCGGCCGCACAGGACCGCACGGCCGCCGTGGAGGCCGAGGAGGAGCCGGAGAAGGCCCTCGTCTCCGCGGTCAAGACCTGGAAGCGGCGGTTCCTCCGCGGCTCGGTCCTGGCCCTCCTGATCAGCCTCACCGGTGGCGGCGCGGCCGCGCTGGCCATGAACAAGAGCGTGACCGTCGACGTCGACGGCCACACGCAGACCGTGCACAGCTTCGGCAAGACGGTCGGCGAGGTCCTCGAGGACGCCGGTCTCACCGTCGGTGAGCACGACGCGCTGTCCCCCTCGCCGCAGGCGCCGGTCGGTGACGGTGGCGTCATCAAGCTGGAGCGCGGCCGCAAGCTGAACCTGGTCGTCGACGGGGTCGCCCGCGAGTCCTGGGTTCGCGCGACGAGCCTGCAGGAAGCCATCACGCAGCTGGGCCTGAGCGGCCAGTTCGGCCCGGGCACCGCGTTCTCGATGCCGCTGGACGCGGAGCTGCCCCTCGACGGCGCGACCGTCGAGGTCAAGACCCTCAAGGACATCACCGTCTACGACGGCGACGCCGCCCCGCGCCAGATCAGCACCACCGCGATCACCGCGGAGGAGTTCCTGGCGGAGCAGGGCATGTCGCTCGGCCCGGACGACGAGATCGAGGGCGGCCTGGCCCTCAAGCTGACCAACGGCGCCGAGGTGCACATCTCGCGCACCGGGGTCACCGTGATCAACCAGGAAGAGGACATCGATCCTCCGGTCCAGGAGATCAAGGACGCGACGCTCGACGCGGGCGACGAGGTCGTCCAGGACCCGGGCACCGCGGGCAAGAAGCTGGTGACCTACCGGATCACCAAGCGCAACGGCAAGGAGACCGCCCGCGAGGAGCTCTCGACGAAGGTGATCGTCGAGGCCAAGCCGAAGATCGTCCGGGTCGGCACGAAGCAGCCGGTGATCAGCGACAGCGCCATCTGGGACGCGATCGCGAAGTGCGAGTCCGGCGGCAACTGGTCGATCAACACGGGCAACGGCTACTACGGCGGCCTGCAGTTCAACAAGAGCACGTGGGACGCCTACGGCGGCGACCAGTACGCGGCCTACCCGCACCAGGCCACCCGTGAGCAGCAGATCGCGGTGGCGACCAAGGTGCGCGACGACCGCGGCGGCTACGGCGCCTGGCCCGTCTGTGGCGCCAAGGCCACCAGCTGACCCCCACAGCACACACATCATGACCCCGGCCTGCGGCCGGGGTCATCTTCTTTTCCGGGTCACCTTCCACAAGTGCGGTACTCGCGGGCCAGTAGCATTCCCGGCGTGACCGCACTGCTCGGACCAGCCGAGATCCGTGGCTTGGCCGCCGAGCTGGACGTCCGTCCCACGAAGAAGCTCGGCCAGAACTTCGTGCACGACCCGAACACGGTCCGCCGCATCGTCGACCTCTCCGGAGTGGGCGACGGCGACCACGTCCTGGAAGTCGGTCCCGGCCTCGGCTCCCTGACCCTCGGCCTCCTGGACTCGGGCGCACAGGTCACCGCCGTCGAAATCGACCCGGTCCTCGGCGAGCGCCTGCCGGCCACGATCACCGAGCGCGCCCCCGAGGCCGCCGCCCGGTTCACCGTGCACATCCAGGACGCCCTCAAGCTCCAGCGGGCGGACCTGGCGCAGGAGCCCACGCACCTCGTGGCCAACCTGCCCTACAACGTCGCCGTCCCGGTGGTCCTGCACCTGCTCGCCGAGCTGCCGTCGCTGGCGCACGGCCTGGTGATGGTGCAGACGGAGGTCGCCGACCGGATGGCCGCGGGCCCCGGCAGCCGCATCTACGGCGTCCCGAGCGTGAAGCTCGCCTGGTACGGCCCGGCCCGCAAGGTCGCGCCCGTGCCGCGCGCGGTGTTCTGGCCGGTGCCGAACGTCGACTCCGCGCTCGTCGGCTTCGAGCGCGCCGCGGAACCGGTGTCGGACGCGGACCGGGACGAGGTCTTCGCCGTCGTCGACGCCGCCTTCGCCCAGCGTCGCAAGACCCTGCGCGCCGCGTTGTCGTCGTGGGCGGGCTCGGGGGAGAAGGCCGAGGCGATCCTCCGCGCGGCCGGCGTCGACCCTCGCGCGCGGGGCGAGCAACTGGGGGTAAGGGACTTCGCCAAGATCGCCAAGAGCAAGTCCTTACCACCGTTTGTGTGATCTCGCACCCTGATCCGGACCAGGGACTTGCCAAGAAGATGTGAAGTCCGTTCTACTCTTTGAGGTATCCATCCCGAGCGGCTGAGAGACCTGGCTCGCCGAAGCCGCAGCAACCACCCCACCCGGGCGCAGGTGCTAACGCCAGGACCGATGGAGGATTCCTGTGTACCGCACGATGCTCACGAGGCGCCGCGTCGTCGACGAATGTCGTCGCACGGTCTGCGCGTGTCGTCGCTGACCGCTTTCCCTTCACCACCATTTCCTGATTTCGCCTGACCGTCCTCTGTAGACGGTCTACTTGGTGTGCGGTCGGCGCGTTCGCGCCCGTTGTGCTGGAGCCATTCGTGATCACTGTCGAAAACCTGACCAAGTCCTTCCCCGGTGCCGCCAAGCCCGTCCACGCCCTGCGGGACGTGAGCGTCGAGGTGCCCGCCGGCGCCCTGTTCGGCGTCGTCGGCCCGGCCGGCTCCGGCAAGTCCACCCTGACCCGGTGCATCGCCCTGCAGGAGAAGCCCGACCGCGGCGTGGTGCGGCTGGACGGCCTGAACACCACCGGTCTCGACGGGCGGAAGCTGCGCGAGGTGCGCCGCCAGGTCGCGGTGCTGGACGCGCAGCCGGTGCTGCACGCCGAGCGCACCGTGGCGGGCAACGTCGCGGCCCCGCTGGAGCAGCTCGGCCTGGAGGGCCCGCAGCGGCGCAGCCGCGTCGGCCGCCTGCTCGACCTGGCCGGCCTGACCCAGCGCGCCGCGCTGCGCCCGAGTGAACTCACCCCGGGCCAGCGCCGCCGCGTCGCGCTCGCCCGGTCGCTGGCCGCGGGCCCGGCCGTGCTGCTCGCCGACGACCCGACCGCCGGTGTCGGCGCCGAGGAGACCGGCGCGGTGCTGACCGTCCTCGACCGCGCCCGCGCGGAGCTGGGCGTGACGGTGCTGCTGACCACCCAGGACGGTGCCGCGGTGCGGCGCGTCTGCGACGGGGTCGCGGTGCTGGAGGACGGGCGGCTCGTCGAGCAGGGCACCGTCCTGGAGTTGCTGGCGAACCCGGCCAGCAAGGTCGCGCAGAGCCTGCTGCCCCCGATCGACACGCCGCGCAGCCAGTCGTCGAGCTACGACCGGTCCGTCGACGTGGTGCTGATCGGCTTCGCGGCCGTCGGCGCGCTGCTGCCCGAGGCCTCCGCCCGGTTCGAGGTCGAGCTCGCCACCATCGGCGGCGGCCTCACCCGCGTCGGGGACACCCCGGTGGCCCGGTTCCGGGTCGGAGTCAACGGCAGCCAGGCCGACGCGGCGCTGGCGTGGATCGCCGACCGCGGCGCGCACGTCGTGCACCCGAAGGAAGGCCCGAAGAGCGTCGTCGCGGCCTGACCAGGCGCGAGAGGAGGGGCGTCCCGGCCGGGGCGCCCCTCCTCGTCTCACTTCCCCCGGACCAGGACCCCGACCGCGATCGCGCCCGCGGCCACGATCGCCGCGGCCCAGCCGTTCGCCACCGCGTAGCCGTGCACGGTCGCCGCGGGCAGGGCCAGCCCGGCGACCGAGGCGGTCGCGCTCGCGGCGATCGTGTTCAGCGACGCCGTGCCGATCGACGCGCCGACCTGCTGGGACGTCGTGATGAACGCCGACGCCACCCCGGCGTCCTTCGGCTCCACCCCGGCGGTCGCGATGTTCATGACCGTAGGCATCGCCAGTCCGGCGCCTGCGCCCATCACCAGTTCCACCGGCAGGACCAGGCCCCAGTAGGACGTGTCGACCGACAGCTGGGTCAGCCCGGCGAGCCCGGCGGCCATCAGCAGGAGCCCGATGACCAGCAGCGGGCGCGGCCCGGTCCGCGGGATCAGCCGCCGGGTCAGCAGCGTCGAGACCGTGACGTTGCCCAGCAGGAACGGCAGGAACGCCAGGCCGGCGCCGAGCGCGCCGAAGCCCATGATCGCCTGCAGCTGGTAGGTGAGGAACAGGAACATCCCGAACATCCCGAACGCCGCGACGGCGATGGTCAGGAAGCCCGACGAGCGGGCGCGGTCGGCCAGGATGTGCAGCGGCAGCAGCGGGTTCCGGACCCGGGCCTGCCGGAACACGAACCCGGCCAGCAGCACGACCGCCGCGATCAGCGTGCCGAGCACCACGGGCGACCCCCAGCCGCGGGTCGCCGCCTCGGAGAATCCGTAGACGAGCCCGGCGATCCCCGCGCTGCCGAGCACTCCGCTGAGCCAGTCGAGCCGCGTCTCGCGGTGACCACGCACGTTCGGCAGCACGAACCAGCCCGCGATCGCGGCGGCGATCGCGATCGGCAGGTTCACGTAGAGGCACCAGCGCCAGGACGCGTACTCGGCCAGCGCGCCACCGGCAACCAGGCCGACCGCGCCGCCGGACATCATGATGGCGCTGAAGATCCCGAACGCCTTCGCCCGTTCCTTCGCCTCGGTGAAGGTGATGGTCAGCAGCGAGAGCGTGGACGGCGCCAGCAGCGCGGCGAAGACCCCCTGGGCCGCGCGGGCGCCGATGAGCAGGCCTGGACCGGCGGCCATCCCGCCGAGCGCGGACGCGGCGGCGAACCCGAGCGCGCCCACGATGAGCGTGTTCTTGCGGCCCAGCCGGTCGGCCAGCCGCCCGCCGAGCAGCAGCAGGCCACCGAAGGCCAGCGTGTAGGCGGTGATCGCCCACTGGCGGGCCACGTCGGACATGCCGAGGTCGGCCTGCGCGGTGGGCAGCGCGATGTTGACGATGGTGGTGTCGATGATGACCAGAAGCTGGGCGAGCCCGACGACCGCGAGCGCCCACCACTTTCTCGAGTCGGCCGGTGCCGTCACCGGCGCCGGAGTGGTTGTCGTCATGGTGGAAACCCCCTGGTGGAGAACTGGGTTAGACTGAGAGCAAGCATTACTAGTCGGCCGACAAGTAATGGCGCTGTGGACAGGCTAGGCCTATTGCTAGCCGGGCGTCAAGCAAGTTTGAGAGTTCCTCAGGAAGGACGGTCATGGCGGGGCGGCGGACCGACACGCGCGAGCGCATCCAGCAGATCGCGCTGGACCTGTTCGTCGAGCAGGGCTACGAGAAGACGTCGTTGCGGGAGATCGCGGAGGCGCTCGGCGTGACCAAAGCCGCGCTCTACTACCACTTCCGCACGAAGGAAGACATCGTCCACAGCCTGATCGAGGACATCGGCGCCTCGCTCGACGAGATCATCGAGTGGGCGCGGGCCCAGGACGACCCCGCGCAGACCCGCGAGGAGCTGCTGCGCAGGCTCTCCGACCTGATCCAGGGCCGGTTCGGCCCGATCATGCGGTTCATGCAGGACAACCAGCCCGCGCTTAAGGACCTGCACGCCGGGCACGTGCTCGCCGCGCGGCTGAAGGGCCTGTTCACGTTCCTCGTCCCCGCTGACGCCAGCGCGGAGGACAAGTTGCGCTCCCGGCTCGCGCTGGTCGCGCTGATGGCCGGCAACAACCCGCAGTTCCTGGATGAGAACCCGAGCAAGGAGTCGGCCGACGTGGCGCTGCGCGTCGCACTGGAGCTTGCCTCTCCGCGCTCTCCGGCGGGCACGTAGGCTTGACTGGTGCTCGCCGTCGTACCGCCACCTGTCACCGTCAGGGTGCCTTCGAAGATCAACCTGCACCTGTCGGTCGGCGACCTGCGCCCGGACGGTTTCCACGACCTGACGACCGTCTTCCACGCGCTTTCGCTGACCGACGAGGTCACCGTCGCGCTGGCCGAGGAGCCGGGTGTCGAGGTCTATGGCGAAGGTGAGCAGGTCGTGCCCACCGGCGCCAGCAACCTCGCGTGGCGTGCGGTCGAGGCGCTGGCAGCGCACGTCGGCAAGACCGACGGGGCCGCGAACGTCCGGGTGGTCCTCCGCAAGGGGATCCCCGTCGCGGGTGGAATGGCGGGCGGCAGCGCCGACGCCGCCGGCACGCTGGTCGCCCTCGCCGCGCTGTGGAAGCTGGACATCGGGCGCGACGAGCTCGCCGGGATCGCCGCGAAGCTCGGTTCGGACGTGCCGTTCGGGCTCTATGGCGGCACCGCGCTGGGCACTGGCCGCGGCGAGCAGCTGGTGCCGGTCCTGTCGCGGCACACCTTCCACTGGGTGCTCGCGTTCGACCAGCGCGGGTTGTCCACGGAGCGCGTCTACAAGGAACTCGACCGGCTCCGCGAGACCGGCAACCCGCCGCGCGTCGGCTCGCACGCGCCGGTCGTCGAGGCGCTGGCCTCCGGCGACCCGCGCCAGCTGGCCCTGCTGCTCGGCAACGACCTGCAGGCCGCCGCGGTGTCCCTGCGGCCCGGCCTGCGCCGCACGCTGCGCGCCGGGGTGAACGCCGGCGCGCTGGCCGGCACCGTGTCCGGTTCCGGCCCGACGTGCGCGTTCCTGTGCGCCGACGCGGAGTCCGCGCTCGAGGTCGCGGCCGAGCTGGCCGGGGCCGGGGTGTGCCGGACGGTCCGGGTCGCGCACGGCCCGGTGCCGGGCGCGCGGCTCGTCGGCGGCGACGAACACCGGCCCACTCCTCCGCAGGTGCACGCGTAGTGGCTAACTTGATCAACCTCGAGGCGGTCTCCAAGTCCTTCGGGGTCCGCCCCCTGCTGGACAACGTCTCCCTCGGCGTCGGCGAAGGTGAGCGCATCGGCGTCGTCGGTCTCAACGGCGGTGGCAAGACCACATTGCTGGAGGTCCTCTCCGGACTCGCCGAGCCGGATTCCGGCCGGGTGAGCCAGGTCCGCGGGCTGCGGCTCGCGGTCGTCACCCAGCGCACCGAGCTGGCCGAGGGCAGCACGATCCGCGACGCCGTGCTCGCCGGTTTCGACGCCGAGCACGAGTGGGCGGCCGACGCCCGGGTCCGGTCCATTGTGGAGGGGCTCGGGATCACCGGGCTGGGGCTGGACAACCCGACCGCGACACTGTCCGGTGGGGAGCGTCGCCGGGTCGCGCTGGCCGCCGCGCTGATCGGCGACCTGGACCTGCTGGTGCTCGACGAGCCGACCAACCACCTCGACGTCGAAGGCGTGCGCTGGCTCGCCGACCACCTGCTGGCGCGGCGGTCCGCGCTCGTGGTCGTCACCCACGACCGGTGGTTCCTGGACACGGTGTGCGGGCGGACCTGGGAGGTCGCCGACGGCCGGGTCGAGCAGTACGAGGGCGGGTACGCGGACTGGATCTTCGCGCGCGCCGAGCGGGCGCGGCTCGCGGCGTCGATGGAGGAGAAGCGGCGCAACCTCGCGCGCAAGGAGCTGGCCTGGCTGCAGCGCGGCGCGAAGGCGCGCACGTCGAAGCCGCGGTACCGGATCGAGGCGGCCGAGGCGCTGATCGCTGACGTGCCGGAGCCGCGCGACACGGCGGAGTTGATGTCGTTCGCGAAGCGGCGGCTCGGCAAGACCGTGCTGGAGCTGGAGGACGTGACCCTCAAGGCCGGTGACAAGACGGTCGTCGAGGGTCTTACCTGGCGGATCGGTCCCGGTGACCGGTTCGGGCTGGTCGGCGTGAACGGGTCGGGCAAGACGACGCTGCTGAAGCTGCTGGCCGGGGAGCGCGAGCCGGTCGCGGGGCGGCGGATCCAGGGCAAGACGGTGCGGCTCGCGCACCTGTCGCAGGAGCTGGACGAGCTGCCGGGGCAGTTGCGGGTGCTGGAGGCCGTCGAGGAGGTCTCGGCGCGGGTCGTGCTGGGCAAGCAGGAGCTGTCGGCGTCGCAGCTGGCGGAGAAGCTCGGGTTCCCGCCGGCGCGGCAGTGGACGCCGGTGGAGGACCTGTCCGGCGGCGAGCGGCGGCGGCTGCAGCTGGCCCGGTTGCTGATGGCCGAGCCGAACGTGCTGCTGCTCGACGAGCCCACGAACGACCTGGACATCGACACCCTGCAGCAGCTGGAAGATCTGCTGGACTCCTGGCCGGGCACGATGGTCGTGGTCTCGCACGACCGCTACCTGGTGGAACGCGTGACGGACGCGGTGTACGCCCTGTTCGGCGACGGCCGGATCACGCACCTGCCCGGTGGCATCGACGAGTACCTGGCGCGTCGTGCGTCCGCCCGTGCGTCGGTGTCGGCGCCGAAGCCTGCGCAGAAGACGTCCAGCGCGGCGGAGTTCCGGGCGGCACAGAAGGAACTGTCCCGGTTGGAGCGACGGCTGGACCAGCTGCACGCGCGGGAGACGAAGCTGCACGAGCAGCTCGCCGAGCACGCCACCGAGCCGGACAAGCTGGTCGAGCTGAACACGGAGCTGAAGACGGTGCGCGCGGAGATCGAGGACGTCGAGGCGCGCTGGCTGGAAACCTCCGAACTGGTGGAGTAATTCGCGGCGCCGGCTGCTGCCGGCGCGCCGTGCGCTGCTCCGCGTGCCGGATCGCCGTCGCTGCCGAGCTGGCCGTTGCGGGTGGCGTGCTGCTGCGGGCGCGGTGTGCGCCAATCCGCGCGCTAGATGGCCGCCGCCCGGGGAGTTGGCCGCGCCGGGGCCGTTCTTGCCATCCCAGGGACCGGGTTTATCACCCCCCGGGCACTGTCTTGGTCGCGGCGGGCACTGGGTTCGCCGCTGTGGGCGGCGTGTTTTGCCGTTGCGGGCACCGTCGTGGCTGTTCCCGGTGCGCACGCACCTTGTGCGCCAGCTCCGTGCGCCGTAGTGGCCGCAGCCGCTGGGGAGGTGGCCGTTGCGGGTGGCGTGCTGCTGCGGGCGCGCGGTGTGCACCACCCCGCGAGCTAGATGGCCGCCGCCGGGGAGTCGGCCGCGCCGTGGCTGCGCGTTTGCCGCCCAGGCGCCATATGTGCCGCCTTAGGGACCGCGTTGCCGCCCCGGCGGTGTGCTGGCCGTCGGGGATGCGCGGCTGCCAAGCCGGCCCACCTCGCGTGCCGTGGTTCCTGGCTTCCGTTGCCCCGGGGCGGCCGGGTCGCCGGTCAGGCGCGGGCGTAGCCCCCGAGTGAGGGTTCCAGCAGGGCGAACGCCTGCTCCGCCTCCGGACCCACCACGGCGGCGATCTCCGGGTTGTCCCGGCCCGCCAGTGTCAGCTCCTGGATGCGCGCGAACAACACCCGGTGCACCCCACCGAGAACCGCCGCCGCCGCGCGGGGGGTGATGTCGCCGGGCTCGGCGTCGGTCGCGGCGGCGAGGGCGGCGGCCAGTGCCTCCTCGCGCTGGTCGTGCAGGCCGCGCAGGCACACCGACAGCGTCGGGCTGTCCGCGATCATCCGGCTGAACTCCGGGCCGGCGAACCCCGCCACCGGGTCCTGCCGCTCGACCGCGTCCAGGAAGTCCCGGCGCAGCGCGGACAGCGCCGACTCACCCGGCTCGCGAGCCGCGACCGTGCGGGCCAGGCTCGCGACGAACTGGTCCTGGTGGTCGAACGCCAGGTCCTCCTTGCGCGGGAAGTAGTTGGTCACGGTCTTCTTGGCGACCCGGGCGGCCTCCGCGATCTCCGCGATCGTCGTCTGCTCGAAACCCTTCGCCATGAAGAGCCGGGTCGCCTGGTCGGAGATCAACTGCCGCGTCTCTTGCTTCTTGGCCTCGCGGAGGCCGGTGACGGTCATGAGCGAATCTTACCCTCGTCCTACTTTTACGTTGACAACCAGGCTATGCTCAGGATAAGTTTACGTCGGTCGTAAGTTTACTCCTGTGAGGTGTTCGTGCCAGACCCCACCGTGCTCCACCCACTCACCGAGCACCCGCGCGTGGTGTTCCTTAAACCGCTGGTCACCGATCCGCGCATCCAGGTCGGCGAGTTCACCTACTACGACGACCCGGACGCCGCCACCGAGTTCGAGACCCGCAACGTCCTCTACGCCTACGGGCCGGAGAAGCTGATCATCGGCAAGTACTGCGCGATCGCCTCCGGCACGCGGTTCCTGATGGCTGGGGCGGAACACCCGACGATGGGGGTGTCGACCTACCCGTTCACGATGTTCGGCGGCGCGTGGGCGGAGTCCACACTGGACCTCGTCACGAACATGCCCAGCCGGGGCGACACGGTGGTGGGCAACGACGTCTGGTTCGGCTACGGCGCGACCGTCATGCCCGGCATGACGATCGGCAACGGCGCGATCATCGCCGCGGGCGCGGTCGTCACCGCCGACGTGCCGCCGTACACGATCGTCGGCGGCAACCCGGCCCGGCCGATCCGCGCTCGCTACGAGCCGGAGGACGTCGAACGGCTCGAACGCGCCGCCTGGTGGGACTGGCCGGTCGAGCTGGTCACCCGGCACGTGCGAACGATCATGTCCGGCACGCCCGCCGACATCGCCGCGATCAAGGAGGTGCCGGCTTGACGTTGAACGTGACAGCCGAATTCGACCGTCAGCTCGCGAACCTGGTGGACCGCGGCTACCCGGCCCTCGCCGGGCTCGACGAGGACGGCTTCCGGGCCATGGTCGAGCCGCTGCGCGCCGTAGCCCGCGCGGGCGACCTCGACCCGGAGGCGGGCCGCGTGCCGTTCCTGCTGGTCGTGACCCGGAAGGTCGCGTCGATCGAGGAGACGATGCCGCGCACCACGCTGTATCGCGGAAAGCTGCCCGGGTTCGTCGACCACTCCTTCGAACCCGGATCGCTCGACCGCTTCGTGTCCACGGTGGACCTGCCCGCCCCGGACGCCTACCTGCTGTTCGACGTCGAGCGCGGCGAGGAGTTCTGCGGCGCCGTCCCGAACGACGCGATGGAGGTGATCGCGGGCCGGGGCCGCACCCTGCTCACGATCGAGGAGGGCATCGCCCTGATCACGCACTTCCCGGAGCTGCTGGTCAAGAACAAGTGCTTCTCGCTGGGCGGTTCGCGCTGCGGCGACCGGCGCGTGCCGGCGATCTGGATCAGCAAGCGGGCGCCGAAGCTCGGCTGGTGCTGGCAGGGCAACCCGCACACGTGGCTGGGCATGGCCTCGGCCGTATCCCGCGCGGGGTGACCGCCGGTGCCGGGCGGGCAGCCCCGCCCGGCACCGGGTCTCACATCTCCGTGCCCGCCGAGAACATGACCGGCCGGACCTCGATGCCGAGGCCGTCGACCTTCGCATCCGGGATCATCGCGGCCAGTTCCAGGGCGCGTTCCCGGCTTTCGACGTCCACCAGGTAGTAGCCGCCGAGGTACTCCTTCGCCTCCAGGTACGGGCCGTCGGTCACCACGGGCGCGCCGTCCCGCACCCGCACGACCGCGCTGTTCGACGGGTCGGCCAGCGCGGTCGTGCCGATGAACTCGCCGGACTCGCGGATGGCGTCCATGAACGGTCCGTGCCCGCTCATGATCGCGTTGCGCTCCTCCTCCGTGAGCGACTCCCACACGGCGGGGTTCATGTGCATGATCAGCAAGTACTTCACAGGGTGCCTCCTCAAGGGCTGTCTTACCAGGAGGTCGGAGCCCGGGGGCGGGTTTCGACACCGCCGCCGGGACGATCCGGGGAACTTCGTCGCCGGATAAGGTGAGCGCCATGAGTCGGTTCGTGGAGACGCTCGTCCGCACCGCTGCGGAGGGTGGTCAGTTGCGTGGCATGGTCACCGGGGAGCCGAAGGAGCCGGTCCGCCGGACCTGGGCCGAAGTCCACGAGCAGGCGCGGCGGATGGCAGGCGCGCTCGTCGCCGGCGGGCTGGAGCCGGGCAGCGCCGTCGCCGTCCTGGCCGGGGCGCCTGCCCTGATCGCGCCGACGGTGCAGGCGGTGTGGCTCGCCGGGGGCAGCGTGACGATGCTGCACCAGCCCACCCCGCGCACCGACCTCGCGCTGTGGGCCGAGGACACCGTCAAGGTGCTGGGCATGATCGACGCGAAGCTGGTCGTGCTCGGCGAGCCGTTCGACGCGCTCGCGCCGGTGCTCACCGAGCACAACATCGGGTTCCGGATGATCACCGACCTGTTCGACGGCGAGCCGATCGCCGAGCCGGTGGCGCGCGGCGAGGACGACCTGGCGCTGCTGCAGCTCACCAGCGGCTCGACCGCCGACCCGAAGGCCGTGCGGATCACCCACGGCAACCTCTACACCAACGTCAAGGCCATGGTGGAGCGGGCGGAGTTCGACTTCGCGAAGGACATCATGGTGTCCTGGCTGCCCACCTTCCACGACATGGGGATGGTCGGGTTCCTGACCGTGCCGATGACGTTCGGCGTGGAGCTGATCAAGATCACCCCGGCCGAGTTCCTCACCGGGCCGCTGATCTGGCCCGAGCTGATCAGCAAGTACCGCGCCACCACCACCGCGGCGCCGAACTTCGCCTACGCCATCGTCGGCAAGCGGCTGCAGCGCGTGGAGGACGAAAACGCTTACGACCTGTCCACGCTGCGGATCGCGCTGAACGGCGCCGAGCCGATCGACGAGTCGGCCGTGCAGGCGTTCGTGGACGGCGGCGCCCGGTTCAAGATGCCCGCGGAGTGCGTGTTCCCGGCGTACGGCATGGCCGAGGCGACGCTCGCGGTGTCGTTCGCGCCGCTGTTCACCGGCCTGACGCTGGACGTCATCGAGGCCGACGCGCTCGAGGCGGACAACCGCGCGGTGCCGGTGCCCGACGGCGACCCCCGGCGCGGGACCGAGGAGGTCCGCTCGTTCGCCGTGCTGGGCCGCCCGCTGGACGGGCTGGAGGCGCGGATCGTCGACGACTCCGGAAAGGTGCTCGGCGACCGGGAGGTCGGGGAGATCCAGCTGACCGGCCCGGCCGTGACGCCCGGTTACCTGACGATGGAGGGCCCGAAGCCGACGCAGGACGACGAGGGCTGGCTCGCGACCGGCGACCTCGGGTACCTGGTCGACGGCCAGATCGTGATCTGCGGGCGCCGCAAGGACGTCATCATCATGGGCGGCCGCAACATCTACCCGACGGACATCGAGCGCGCCGCGACCTCCGTGGAGGGGGTGCGGGCAGGCAACGCGGTGGCCGTGCGGATCGACGCGGGGACGCGGCGGGAGCGGTTCGCGGTGGTGCTGGAGTCCAAGCTGGCCGGCGACGCCGAGGCCGAGCGGCGGCTGCAGAAGGAGGTCGCGGCCCGGGTGCGGGACGCGGTGGACGCCCGGCCGTACGCGGTGGTCGTCCTGCCTGCCGGCAGCCTGCCCAAGACGCCGTCCGGCAAGGTCAAACGCGCCGCGACGGCGGTCCAGTACGCCGACGCGATCGCGAAGAACGCGGCCTCCTGACCGCGGCGAGCGCACTCCCACCTGCGGAGTTCATTTGCTGGGGTGTGAGGTTCGCGGGGCCGGGCGGGGCTCGTGCGCGGGCGCGGAACTTGCTGGGCGCGGGGCTCGCAGGGGGTGCGCGAGCCCCACGTTCCAGGGAGTGTGGTCTGCGCTCAGGCGCGAGTTCGGCGGTTACTCCGTGAGGGTCACCTTGGGGATCTCGGCCGGGTCGCCTTCCGCGCGCGGCGCGGTCGCCTGCGTGACCGTCCGGGCCTCGGGCACCGGGTAGGGGCGGCCGCCGCGGCGGGCGAACTCGTCTTCGACCTGGTCGAGGAACTCGTCGACCTCGCGCTCGTCGTAGCCCCGCTTGCCGAGCAGGGGCTTGCTGAACATGACGTGGTGCACCTCGGCGGCCGTCAGGTCGTCCTCGCCCACCAGGGTCTTGGCGATGCGCTCGACGAACTCGTCGACCTCGTGCTTGGCGTACCCGCGCCGGCCGATGGGGGCGTTACCGAACTCGACTCGATAAACGTCTTCGGCGGAAAGGGACATGTGGAGTGCTCCAGTTCAGCGTGGACGGGACAACTTCCCTAATCCCGTCCTAGCCGCCGGATCAAACCTCCGGAAGAGCATTTGTGCCCCTGGAACTCCATGGAGCGGTGAGAGGAACACCTGTGGGTGACCGATGGTCACCCAGCGTGGAAGTCGTTCTGGGCCGCTGTCAGCCCTTTGCCGATCAGCGCTTCGACGGCGTCCGCGCACCGGTCCAGCTCCAGCGGGAGGTCCTTGCGCTCGACCGTGGAGAAGTCCTTGAGCACGAAATCGGCGGGGTCCATCCGGCCAGGGGGCCGCCCGATGCCGAACCGCACGCGGTAGTAGTCACGCGTGCCGAGGGACTTGCTGATGGACCGCAGCCCGTTGTGGCCGCCTTCGCCGCCGCCGAGCTTGAGCTTCAGCCCGCCGAACGGCACGTCCAGCTCGTCGTGCACGACGACGACGCCGCTCGGGTCGACCTTGTAGAACTTCGCCGCGCCCGCGACCGGGCCGCCGGAGACGTTCATGAACGACCGCGGCTTGACCAGCACGACGCGACGCCCGGCGAGACGCCCTTCCAGGACCTCACCGCCGGACTTGTGGGTCTTGAACTTGCCGCCGACGCGGGCGGCGAGCTCGTCGAGCACCATGAAACCCACGTTGTGCCGGTTGCCGGCGTAACGCGGGCCGGGATTGCCGAGGCCGACGAGCAGAACCAGCTCGCCGGCCCCGGGAACGTCCGAACTCACTTACTCGGCGGGGCTCTCGGCCGGCTCCTCGCCGGTCTCCTCGGCGGGCTCCGCGGAGGTGGCCTGCGCCTCGTTCACGGCGACGACCAGGCTCTCCGGGTCGGTCAGCAGGACCGCGCCGGCGGGCAGGGTGACCTGCGAGGCGAGGATCTGGGTGCCGGCCTCGGCGCCCTCGATGGACACCTCGAACTGCTCCGGGATGTGCAGCGCCTCGACCTCGATCGACAGGGTGTCGATCTCCTGCACCTGCAGGGTGCCCGGGGCCGGCTCGCCGGTCAGCACGACCGGGACGTCCACGGTGACCTTCTCGCCGCGCTGGACGACCAGCAGGTCGACGTGCTCGATGTAGTTCTTGATCGGGTGCACGGTGACCGTCTTGGTCAGGGCCAGCTCGGTGTCGCCGTTGAGGCTGAGGGTGAGGACCGCGTTGCTGCCGTTCTCACGGATGACGCGGGCGAACTCCAGAGCGGGCAGGGCCAGGTGGCGGGGGTCGGTACCGTGGCCGTACAGCACGGCGGGAACCTTGCCGGCGCGACGGGTGCGGCGCGCGGCGCCCTTGCCGAACTCGGTGCGGGGCTCGGCGGACAGACGTACCTCGGACACGGTGTAGCACTCCTTCAAACAATTTTGCGTGGCGGCGCAGATGGCGGGTGGTCGCATCGGCGGCGAGTTCCACGGACATGCTCGAGCAGCGGACCTCAAGCCGCCGCGTCGATCACGTCGGGCACCGGGTGCAGCATGGAGCCCGCCTCGCCGAGACAACCTGTTCAGTGTAATCGGCCGAAACCACAAGAGACACGTGGGGTCCAACCCCACCGGAGCTGGGTGGTCATCCCGTC
>NZ_JBHZEN010000017.1:0-118401 GCF_050958625.1 Amycolatopsis sp. 3B14 | reverse complement strand
GGGTGTGGGAGAGTAGGACACTGCCGAACACCCTTTCCCAAGGGCCCGTTAGGATAGCCGATTGGCTCGCCTGACGGGCCTTTGGTGCGTTTTCTGATCTTCACAACCTAGAAAGAGGAGGCCCAGGTGGCGGACTTCGGGCGGCGCGACTTCGACGGCGCTGCATCCGATCGCCCCCGGCGCCGCGATACGGCTCCCGGCGCAGGACGATCGGGAGCGCAGCGAGGCACCCCGCGAGGCAAGGCGGGACAGGGTGGCCGGTCGGGCGGATATGGCCGGCAGGACGACAAACGATCCGGCGGACGCGACTTCGGCGACCGCCGAGGCGGCGAGAGCAACCGCTCGAGCTGGAACCGCGACGACGACCGCCGCGGGAACAACCGCGGCGCCGACGACCGGCGCGGCGACCGCCCGGGCTGGAACCGAGACGAAAACCGCCGCGGCGGCTGGAACCGCGATGACAACCGCGGGGGGCGCCCGTCCGAGGGACGCGGTGGCGGCAACCGGGATGACAACCGTGGCGGCCGCACCTCCGAAGGGCGTGGTGGCTGGAACCGCGACGACAACCGCGCCGGCCGCTCCTCCGAGGGGCGGGGCGGCTGGAACCGCGATGACAACCGCGGGGGCCGTCCGTCCGAGGGCCGCGGTGGCTGGAGCCGTGACGACAAGCGTGGCGACCGTTCGTCCGACAACCGGCGTGGTGAGCGCTCCTCCGAGGGGCGCGGCGGCTGGAACCGGGACGACAAGCGCGGCGAGCGCTCGTTCGACAACCGCGGCGGCCGCCCCTCTGAGGGGCGTGGCGGCTGGAGCCGTGATGACAACCGCGGGGGCCGCTCGTCCGAGGGGCGGGGCGGCTGGAGCCGCGATGACAGCCGTGGCGGCCGCCCGTCCGAGGGACGTGGCAGCTGGAACCGCGATGACAACCGTGGCGGGCGTTCGTCCGAGAGCCGCGGTGGTTGGAACCGTGACGACCGCGGGCGGGATGACAGGCGTGGTGGCCGGCCCGCCGAGGGCCGTGGCGGTGAGCGCCGGGACTTCAACCGCGGTGAGCGTTCGTTCGACAACCGCGGGGGTCGTCCCTCCGAGGGGCGCGGCGGCTGGAACCGGGACGACAAGCGCGGCGGGCGCTCGTTCGACAACCGTGGCGGGCGTGACGATCAGCGCGGTGGCCGCTCCTTCGAGGGGCGCCGCGACTTCGACCGTGGCAGCCGGTCCGCCGAGGGCCGCGACGAGCGTCGTGACTTCGACCGCGGTGGCCGCTCTTCCGAGGGCCGTGGTGGCGAGCGCCGCGACTTCAACCGCGGTGGGCGTTCGTTCGACAACCGTGGCGGTCGTTCTTTCGAGGGGCACCGCGACGAGCAGCGCGGTGGCCGCTCGTTCGACGAGCGTCGTGGGGAGCGGCCGGGCTGGAAGCGCGACGACGACCGGCGTGGCGGCGGCTACGGCAAGCGGGACGACGACCGTTCCGGGCCGCGCCGCGACGACACCCGGTCGGGCGGGCGCCGGTTCGACGACCGCGGCTCCGGCGGGACGCGCGGCAAGTTCGACCGGGGCGACCGGCCGGGCTGGAAGCGCGACGAACGGTCCGAGGCTGCCGCGGAAACAGCGGAGGAGCGGCTGGACGAGGCTCCGGCCCTGAACTCCGAGGCCGACGCGATCAGCGAGGGCGAGATCGCCGCTCAGGCGGACGCGACCGGCGCCGACCTCGTGGACGCTACCGGCGCTGCCAGTGACGACAGCACCTCCGAGGACCGCGCCGCGGACACCCTGGACGGAAGCGCCGACACGGACAGGCCCGATGACGGCGCCGGCATCACCGACGAGGATGCGGCGGGCAGGCCCGGAGAGGGCGGCGCGAACCTCCCCGACGAAAACGCCGCGGACAGCCTCGGCGAGGACGAAACCGTCGAGCTGGCCGCCCGTGCGGACGACGTCGAGATCGCCGCCGCCGACGACGCGGACATCGCGGACGGCTTCGACGAGGACGAGACCATCGAGCGGGTGGCCGCGCCCGTCGCCCGTGAGGACGATGTCGAGATCGCCGACGCCGAGTTCCGCGACGCGCGCCGCGAGGAGCGCAGGTCCTTCGACGACCGCCGGGGCAAGCGGGGTGGCCGGGACCTCGACGACGCGGCCCTCGCGCGGGAACTGCTCGAAGCCCCGGAACTGCCGGAGGACATCGAGTACAGCGACCTCGACCCGGACGTCCGGCGCGAGCTCCGCTCCCTGCCGAAGTCGCTCGCCGAGACCGTGGGCAAGCACCTCGTCGCGGCGGGCAACCTCATCGACACCGACCCCGAGGCCGCCCTGGCGCACGCCAAGTACGCCAAGACCCGCGCCTCCCGGATCCCGATCGTCCGCGAGGCGCTCGGCCTGGTGTCCTACCACGCCGGCCGCTGGCAGGAAGCCCTCGCGGAGCTGCGGGCCGTGCGCCGGATGACCCACACCGACCAGCACATCGCCGTCATCGCCGACGCCGAGCGCGCCCTCGGCCGCCCCGAGCGGGCCCTCGACCTCGCCAAGGAGATGCAGGGCCGCAAGCTCCCGCGCGACGTCGAGATCGAGCTGAAGATCGTCGCCGCCGGGGCGCGGCGCGACCTCGGCCAGGTGGACGCCGCCGTGGTCTCCCTCCAGGGCGACGACCTCGACCCGCGCAAGCGCGACCCGTGGAGCGCCCGGCTGTTCTACGCCTACGCGGACAACCTCGTCGCGGCCGACCGCACCGAGGAAGCCCTCCGCTGGTTCCTGCACGCCGCCGAGGCCGACACCGAGGACGAGACCGACGCCGCCGAACGCGCCGCGGAGCTCGCGAATGGCTGACGCCCTCCAGGCCGCCTACGACGCGTTCCTGTTCGACCTCGACGGAACCGTCTACCACGGCCCCCGGCCCATCCCGGGGGCCGCGGAGGCCATCCGGCAGCTGCGCGACCAGGGCGCCGCGGTCCGCTTCGTCACCAACAACGCCTCCAAGGCGCCCGGGGACGTCGCGGACCACCTCCGCGCGCTGGACATCGACGCCACCCCGGACGAGGTCAGCACCAGCGCCCAGGCCGCGGCCCGGCTGCTCGGCGAACGGCTGCCCGCCGGCGCGGTCGTCCTCGTCGTCGGCACCGATGCCCTCGCCGGCGAGATCACCGCCGCCGGGCTCCGGCCCGTGCGCGAAGCCGGGGACGACGTCGCCGCCGTCGTGCAGGGCCACAACCCCGCCACCGGCTGGGCCGACCTCGCCGAGGCGTGCGTCGCCATCCGCGGCGGCGCCCTGTGGGTCGCCTGCAACGTCGACACCACCCTGCCCACCGAACGCGGCCTGCTGCCCGGCAACGGTTCGATGGTCGCCGCCCTGCGCACGGCCACCGGCGCCACCCCCGAGGTCGCGGGCAAACCAGAGGCCCCGCTGTTCCACACCGCCGCGAAGTCGGCGAACGCGAGCCGTCCGCTGGCGATCGGGGACCGGCTGGACACCGACATCGCGGGCGCCGTCACCGCGGGCATGGACTCGCTGTGCGTGCTCACCGGCGTCGCGACCCCCGCCACCCTCGTCACCGCGGTCCCCGCCGAACGGCCGACCTACCTGGGCGCCGACCTCGGCGCCCTCACCGAACCCGCGGACGAACTGCGCGTCGCCCCGCAGGCCGGCTGGGACGTCCGCCGCGACGGGGACACCCTCGTCGTGACCGGCGACGGCGACCCGCTGGCCCTGCTGCGCACCCTCTGCGCCGTCGCCTGGGACACCGGCGTCACGGCCATCGCGCCGGGGGACGGCCGAGCCGGAAAAATCCTCGCGGAGCTGGGGCTGCCGTCCGGCGGCCGACCGATCCGTTAGCGTGGTGACCGTGCAGCACCAACCGACTCCGCAACCCCCGCGGCCGGTCCCCGGGCCGCCGCCGGCCGCCGCGCCGCAGCAGGACCCGCGCGCCGGCATCGAGGAGGCCATGGCCGCGCTCGGCGACCTGGACCGCATCCCGCTCGCCGAGCACGTCGAGCGCTTCGACGCCGTGCACGCCGAGCTCACCACCGCCCTGTCCAGCATCGACAAGGTGTGAGGCGATGCCCCGCAGGGCCCGCCTCGACGCCGAACTGGTGCGCCGCGGCCTCGCCCGCTCCCGCGAACACGCCAGCACGCTGATCAGCGAGGGCAAGGTGACCGTCAACGGCATGGTCGCCAGCAAACCGGCCACCGGCGTCGAGACCGGCGCGCCGATCGTGGTGAAAGCCGCCGACGACCCGGGCTGGGCGTCCCGCGGCGCCCACAAGCTGCTCGGCGCGCTCGAGGCCTTCGAACCGTCCGGGCTGTCCGTGGACGGCAAACGCTGCCTGGACGCCGGCGCCTCGACCGGCGGGTTCACCGACGTCCTGCTCCGCCGCGGCGCCGCCCAGGTGGTCGCCGCCGACGTCGGACGCGGTCTGCTCGACTGGCGGCTGCAGACCGACGAGCGCGTCGTCGTGCTGGACAAGACCAACGTCCGCAACCTCACCCCCGAGCAGTGCGGCGGTCCCGTCGACCTCGTGGTCGGCGACCTGTCGTTCATCTCGCTGCGCCTGGTCCTGCCCGCACTGGCCGCGTGCGCGACCGCGGAGGCCGACCTGGTCCCGATGGTCAAACCGCAGTTCGAGGTCGGCAAGGAACGCCTCGGCAGCGGTGGGGTGGTGCGGGACGCGGAACTGCGCGCCCGTGCCGTCCTGGACGTCCTGGACGCCGCCGCCGGGCTGGGCCTGCACCCGCACGGCGTGGTCGCGAGCCCGCTGCCGGGACCGTCCGGCAACGTCGAGTACTTCGCCTGGCTGCGCCGCGACCCGGCGCCGGACCAGGACGTCGAGCAACTGGTCCGCGACGCGGTCGGGAAGGGGCCCCAGTGAGCGAGCGCCGCGAGGTGCTGCTGGTCATGCACCCCGACCGCGAGACGACCAAGGACGCCGCGCGCGAGGTCGCCACCCGCTTCGACGAGGCCGGCATCGGGCTGCGCGTCATCGACGACGAGGTCAAGGAACTGATCGAGCACGACTCCCTCGACGAGCTGTGCACCCTCGTCGCGCCCGGCGACGACCCCGCCCGCGGCGCCGAGCTGGTGCTCGTGCTCGGCGGCGACGGCACCCTGCTGCGCGCCGCCGAACTGGCCCGTCCCGCCGGGGTGCCGGTGCTGGGCGTCAACCTCGGCCGCGTCGGCTTCCTCACCGAGGCCGATTCGGACGCGCTCACCGAGACCGTCGGGCGGGTCGTCTCGCGCGAGTACACCGTCGAGGAGCGCATGACGATCGACGTCACGGTGTCGGTCGAGGGCCGGGTCGTGGCCCGCACCTGGGCGCTCAACGAGGCCAGCGTCGAGAAAAGCACCCGCGAGCGGATCCTGGACGCGCTCATCGAGGTCGACGGCAGGCCGGTGTCCGCCTTCGGCTGCGACGGTGTGCTGTGCGCCACTCCGACCGGCTCCACCGCCTACGCGTTCTCCGCGGGCGGCCCGGTGATCTGGCCCGACGTCGAGGCGCTGCTCGTCGTCCCCAGCAACGCGCACGCGATGTTCTCCCGCCCGCTGGTCGTCTCGCGCGACTCGGTGATCACCGTCGGCGTCGACCCGTACGGCTCGCCCGCGGTCCTGACCTGCGACGGGCTGCGGCACATCGCCCTGCCGCGCGGCGCCAGGGTCGAGGTCGTCGCCGGTGAGGTCCCGGTCCGGCTGGCCCGCCTGCACCCCGGCCCGTTCACCGACCGGCTGGTCCACAAGTTCTCGCTGCCCGTCAAGAGCTGGCGGGAGCGGCACGCGCGCTGAGGCGAGGCGTCCGCGGATTGTCGGAGCGGACCGCTACGGTGGTCCCGTGCTGGCCGAGATGCGCATCCAGGGCCTCGGAGTGATCGAGGACGCCCTGCTCGAACTGCACCCGGGATTCACCGTGGTCACCGGCGAGACCGGCGCGGGCAAGACCATGGTCGTCACCGGGCTGCACCTGCTGTCCGGGGGACGCGCCGAGGCGTCGAAGGTCCGCAACGGCTCCGGCCGGGCGAGCGTCGAGGGACGTTTCGAAGGCGTGTTCGCCGGTCACGTCGCCCGGATCGTCGCCGACGCGGGCGGCGAGACCGACGAGGACGGCAGCCTCATCGCGCTGCGCTCGGTGGGCGCCGACGGGCGGTCCCGCGCCCACCTCGGCGGCCGCTCGGTGCCGGTGAGCGTGCTGTCCGACCTGGCCGACCGTCTGCTGGCGGTGCACGGGCAGAACGACCAGCTGCGGCTGCTGCGCCCCTCCGAACAACGCGAGGTGCTCGACCGGTTCGCCGGGGACGACGTCGCCGAGCCGCTGCGCCAGTACCGGGAGGTGCGCGACGAGTGGCTCGCGGTGGTCGCGGAGCTGACGGAGCGCACCAGCCGCTCCCGTGAGATGGCGCAGCAGGCGGACCTGCTCAAGCACGGTCTGGACGAGATCGCCGCGGTCGACCCGAAGCCGGGGGAGGACGCGGAGCTGGCCGAGCAGGTCAAGCGGCTCACCGCCACCGAGGAGCTGCGGGCCGCGGCGAGCGGCGCGCAGGCCGCGGTGTCCGGCGCGGCCGACGGCGACCCGGACCAGCCGGGCGCGCTCGGCCTGATCGGCGAGGCCCGGCGGCGGCTGGCCGGCGCGGACGACTCGGCCCTGCGCGACCTGGAGCCGCGGCTGGCCGAGGCCGAGATGCTGCTCAACGACGTCGGCGCCGAGCTGGGCGGCTACCTCGACGGGCTGGACGCCGACCCGGGACTGCTCGAGCAGATCCTCGCCAGGCAGGCCGAGCTGAAGACCCTGACCCGCAAGTACGCGCCCGACATCGACGGCGTCCTGGCCTGGGCCGAGGACGCGAACTCGCGCCTGGCGTCGATGGACACCTCGGAGGAGGCGCTCGCGGCTCTGGCCGCGCGGCGGGACGAGCTGGCCGCGCAGCTGGCCGTGCACGCCGCCGCGGTGTCGGCGGCACGCACCGTCGCCGCAGCCGAGCTGGCCGGCGCGGTCACCGAGGAGCTGTCCGGCCTGGCGATGGGCCAGGCCCAGATCGAGGTGACGGTGAAGCGCCGGGCCACCGACGCGTCCGACCCCCAGGCGCTGCGGGTGGACGGCGAGCTGGTGCACGCGGGCGGCTCCGGCGTCGACGACGTCGAGCTGATGCTCAAGGCGCACCCCGCCGCGCCGGCGATGCCGGTGCACAAGGCCGCCTCCGGCGGTGAGCTGTCCCGCGTGATGCTCGCGATCGAGGTCGTGCTGGCCGACGCCGACACCGTGCAGACGCTGGTGTTCGACGAGGTCGACGCCGGGGTCGGCGGCCGCGCGGCCATCGAGATCGGGCGGCGCCTCGCTCGCCTCGCGCGCACCCACCAGGTGCTCGTGGTGACCCACCTGCCGCAGGTGGCCGCGTTCGCCGACCGGCACCTGGTGGTCGACAAGGGCACCGCGGAGGGCGTCACGCGCAGCGACGTCAAGACGCTGCGCAAGTCCGAGCGGGTGGTCGAGCTGGCGCGGATGCTCGCCGGGATGGAGAGCACCGAGACCGGGCGGGCGCACGCGGAGGAACTGCTCGCGGTGGCCGACGCGGACAAGGAAGCGGCGGCGAAACCGCGCCGGAAGACCGGCAAGCGCACCAAGCGCTGACCGTCCACACGCGCCGGTCCACCGGGGAGATCACGCCGAGAAACCGGATTGTGCACGGCGTGTTGCGAGCGGACATCCGGCTTTCGTTTGCCACCATCGGACGCATGAAGCTTCCCGGTCTGCTCAACCGCAACACCGAGGCCCTCCCCGGCATCGTCGGCGTCGCCCGGGTGGACCGGCGCACGCGCGACCTGCTCCGCCGCGTCGGCCCCGGCGACATCGTGGTGCTGGACCAGATCGACCTGGACCGCGCCACCGCCGACGCGCTCGTCGAGGCCGAGGTCGCCGGGGTGGTCAACGCCTCGCCGTCGATCTCCGGCCGGTTCCCCAACCTGGGCCCGGAGATCCTGGTGAACGCCGGCATCCCGCTGCTGGACAACGTCGGCGGCGAGGTGCTGCGCCGCATCAAGGACGGCAGCCGCATCCGGCTGCACGAGGGCGGCGTCTACGTCGGCGACCGGCACGTCGCCAGCGGCAGCGAGCAGACGCCGGACAGCGTCGCCGACCAGATGATCGAGGCCAAGGCCGGGATGTCCACCCAGCTGGAGGCCTTCTCCGCCAACACCATCGAGTTCCTGCGCCGCGAGCGCACGCTCATCCTCGACGGGGTCGGCGTGCCCGAGGTGCGGGTGCCGCTGCGCGACCGGCACGTGCTGGTCGTCGCACCGGGCAAGGGGCACGCCGAGGACCTCAAGGCGCTCAAGAAGTACATCGCCGAGCACCGGCCGGTGCTGATCGGCGTGGACGGCGGCGCGGACACTCTGCGCGCGCAGAAGTACCAGCCGGACATCATCGTCGGCGACCCGTTCGGCATCGACGCCGAGACGCTCAAGTGCGGCGCCGAGGTGGTCGTCCCGGCCCAGCCGGACGGGCACGCGCCGGGCGTGGCGCGCATCCAGGACCTGGGCATCGGCGCGGTCACGTTCCCCGCGTCCGGCAACCCGGAGGACCTGGCGCTGCTGCTCGCCGACGCGCACGAGGCCGGGCTGGTCGTCACCGTCGGGTTCCAGGCGACGCTGCGGGAGTTCCTCGACCACGGCCGGTCCGGGTCGAACCCGTCGACGTTCCTGACCCGGCTCAAGCTCGGCACCCGCCTGGTCGACGGCAAGGCGGTCGCCGCACTGCACCGCAGCCGCGTCTCGCTGGGCGCGGTGGTGCTGCTCGTCGTCGCCGCGCTCGTCGCGGTCGCGGTCGCGCTGCTCATGTCCGACGTCGGCGGGGCGTACCTGGACTGGGCGCGCTCCACCTGGGATTCCTTCACAAGCTGGGTCAAGGGGCTCTTCACGTGATTTCTCTGCGGTACCACATCGTCTCGATCGCGGCGGTGTTCCTGGCGCTCGCCGTCGGCGTCGTGCTCGGGTCGACGGCGCTGAACGGGGCGCTCCTGTCCGGGCTGTCCGACGAGAAGGGCAAGCTCGCGTCGCAGGTGTCCGACCTGGAGGCCCAGCGCAACGCGCTCAACGCGCGGCTGTCCGACGCGGACGCCTTCGCCGGCTCGCTCGGCCCGAAGGTCGTCGCGGGCGCGCTGGACCGCCGCTCGGTCGTGCTCGTCACGACGCAGGAGGCGAACCCGGCCGACCGCGACGCGCTGCGGCAGCTCATCGAGGCCTCCGGCGCGCGGGTGTCGGGGGAGCTGCAGCTCACGGACTCGTTCACCGATCCGGCGAAGGCGGACCAGCTGCGCCAGGTGGTGACCCGGCTGCAGCCGGCCGGTTCGACGTTCCCGACGGCGGGTGACCCGGGCACGCTCGCCGGTGCGCTGGTCGGTTCGGTGCTGCTGCTCAACAAGGACACCGCGCAGCCGCAGTCCACAACGGACGAACTGGCCGCGGCGATCGCGGGCCTGCAGGACGGCGGGTTCGCCAACGCCAGCCCGGGCATCGGGCCGGGCCAGCTGGCGCTGGTGCTGACCGGCGGCCAGGCGACGGGCGACGGGGCCGGCGACAAGGCCGCGACACTGGCCCGGTTCGCGGCGCAGCTGGACCGCTCCGGCGCGGGCACGGTGCTCGCGGGCGACCCGGCGTCGGCCGAGGGCACCGGCGCGATCGGCTTCGTGCGGGCCGACACCTCGGCGACGTCCATCCTGTCCACTGTGGACAACGCGAACACGGCGGCCGGGCGGATCAGCGCGGTGCTGGCGCTCAAGGAACAGCTGGACGGCGGGACCGGGCGGTACGGCATCGCGGGCAACGCGCAGTCGCCCGCGCCTGGGGTGGCACAGCCGGGGAGCTGACCGCCGCCGCTGCCCGCCGGGTCGTTCCCGGCGGACAGCGTATAACGACCTATACCGCGCGGCTCTGAGTGATCAGGCCTTGGGCGATCAGGTCCCGGCCAGGGCCTCGACCACCGGGATCGCCGCTTCCAGAGCGTGGGCGTTGATCGTCACGTACGAGACCCCGAACTCGTCCCGGCGGCGGCGCAGCGTGTCCACCACCGTCGCCGTGTCGCCGGTCAGCACCGCCGGGTTCGTGTTGTCCCTGGCCGCCGCCGGGTCGATGCCGAACTGCCGCATCCACTCCGGGAGCGGGCCGTCGCCGATGGCGAACACGTTCACGCTCAGCTCCAGCTCGTCGAAGCGGGCGCCGGCCGCCTCCCGGAGCACCGGCAGGCGCTCACGCAGCTCCTCCTCGCTGCTGGTGTGCACCGCCACGATGTCGGCCTCCTGGGCGGCCAGCCGCAGCAACCGGGTCCCGCCGCCCGCCACCATGATCGGCGGCGCGGGCTGCTGCACCGGCCTGAACGTGCCGTCGGCGAACAGCTTCCGCACCGCCTGGATCGCCTCGCCCACCTGCCGCACCCGCTCGCCCGCGCTGCCGAAGGGCACGCCCAGCAGCTCCGCCGTGCCGCCGGCGTCCCCGCGGCCCGCGCCAAGACCCAGCTCGAACCGGCCTTCGGACAGCTGGTCGAGCGTCGCGGTTTCCCAGGCGATGCGGCCGGGGGAGTGCATCGGCGCGGCGAGCACGAACGTGCCGATCCGCAGCCGGGAGCTCGACGCGGCGACCGCGGCCAGCGCCGGGACCGACGCCTGCACCCCGGCCGCGTCGGGCACCAGTAGCGTGTCGAAACCGAGGTCCTCGGCGCGACGGGCCAGGCCCGCCCAGTGGCTCGCGGGCCCCGGCTGCCCGGTGACCAGGCCGAACCGGAAACGGCGATCGGTCATGAAAACCAGTCCTTCCCCAGATGATCTTGAGCTAAGATCGAAAGTACTCCACGGGACCGTGCCTGCCACCGAACCACAGCCGCAGAGGCAGCACCGCGAGAAATGTCCGGAGCGGGCGGCACTGTCAGTTCGTGATGCCCGTTTTCTGGAGGAATTCATGCACTTCGGCCTCGGCCTGCCCATCGGCAGCCCCGAACAGCTCACCGACTGGGCCCGGCGCGCCGACGACGGCCCGTTTCGCACCCTCGGCCTGCTCGACCGGATCGTCTACGACAACCCCGAGCCGCTGGTCACCCTCGCCGTGCTCGCCGGCGCCACCACCCGCGTCCGCCTGCAGACCGAGGTCCTGCTGGCGCCGCTGCGTGAACCCGCCCTGCTCGCCAAGCAGGCCGCCACCCTGGACCGGCTCTCCGGCGGCCGCTTCACCCTCGGCCTCGGGGTCGGCGGCCGCGCCGACGACCACCAGGCCACCGGCACCGACCCGCGTCAGCGTGGCCGGATCCTCGACGAGCAGATGACCCGCATGCGGCGGATCTGGTCCGGCGCCGAAGGGATCGGGCCGTCCCCGGCCACTCCCGGCGGTCCCGAGGTCCTGTTCGGCGCCTTCGCCGACCCCGCCCTGCAGCGGATCGCCCGGCACGGCGACGGGTTCCTGTGCGCCGCGCCCCCGCAGTGGGCCGGCGACCTGTTCGCCAAGGTCGAGCGGTTCTGGACCGACGCGGGCCGCGACAGCCGCCCGCGCATGGTCGCCCAGGTCAACGTCGCACTCGAGTCCGATGTGGACGAAGCGCGCACCGCGATCCTGGACTACTACGGCTTCACCGGTGACTGGGCGCGGCAGACCGCCGAGCGCATGCTCACCACGCCGGAGCAGGTCCGCGAAGCCGCCAAGCACTTCGCGGACCTCGGCGCCGACGAGCTGATGCTCTACTGCTGGGGCACCGACCCGGGCCAGGTCGACCGTCTGGCCGACGTGGTCAGCTGAGCATCCCCGCCCAGGCGGTGGTGAACCCGGGGAAGGTCTTGCCGACCGTCGCCGGGTCCTCGACCTCCACACCCGGCACCCGCAGGCCGAGCACCGCGCCGGCCATCACCAGCCGGTGGTCCTCGTAGGTGTGGAACACGCCGCCGTGCATCGGGGCCGGGGTGATCGCCAGGCCGTCCGCGGTCTCGGTCACCCCGGCGCCCAGCGCGGACAGCTCGGTCGCCAGCGCGGCCAGCCGGTCGGTCTCGTGCCCGCGCAGGTGCGCGACGCCGGAGATGACCGACGGCCCGTCGGCGAAGCACAGCAGCGCGGCGATCACCGGGGTCAGCTCACCCACCTCGTGCAGGTCGAGCCGCGCCCCCGGGATTTCGCCCGTTCCGGTGACGGTCAGCCCCTCCGGGGTGAGCTCCACGCGCTGGCCCAGCTCGGTCATCAGGCTGCGCAGCCAGTCACCCGGCTGGGTGGAGTACTCCGGCCAGCCCGGGATGCGCACCGTGCCGCCCGCGGCCGCCGCGGCCACCACGAACGGCGCCGCCGTGGACAGGTCCGGCTCGACCGTGAAGTCCGGGCAGGACAGCCGCGCCGGACCGACGTGGAACTCCTGCCCGTCCCGCTCCGGGGACGCGCCGAACCGGCGCAGCATGTCCAGCGTCATCGCGATGTGCGGCTCACTCGGCGGGGTGCCGCCGGTCAGCCGAACCGTCACCCCGGCCTCGAACGCGGGACCGGCGAGCAGCAGCGCCGACAGGAATTGGCTGGAGGCGCTGGAGTCGAGGTCGACCTTCCCGCCGGGCAGGCCGCCGTGCCCGCGGACGGTGAACGGCGGCGCGCCCCGGCCCTCGTCGTCGATGTCCGCGCCCGCCTCGCGCAGCGCGGCCAGCAGCGGCGCGATCGGGCGGCGGCGGATGGCCTCGTCCCCGTCGAAGGTCACCGGCGCCGACCCCAGCCCGGCCAGCGCGGGCGTGAAACGCGCGACCGTGCCCGCGTTGCCCAGCACCACGTTCGCCGGTTCGGTCGAGCCGTGGGCGAGCGGGCGGACCAGCACGTCGTCGCCGCGCCGCTCCCAGCCGCCGCCCAGCGACTCCAGCGCGCCCAGCATGAGCCGGGCGTCCCGGGAGTCCAGCGGGGCGCGGACCAGGGTCGGCTCACCGGCCAGCGCGGCCAGCACGAACGCCCGGTTGGTGATCGACTTGGAGCCGGGGACGCGCACCGTCGCGTCGAGCGGGCCGGGCGCGACCGGCGCGGTCCAGGTGGGCTGGGAAGCGGGGGGCTGGGTCACGGTGCCTCTTTCACGCGCGAACGTCTGACGTGACCCATCGAACTACGTGGGCGCGGCGAGCGAGCGTCCGGGGGCCGGTGCGATAAGGTGGAAGCCCGTGGGACTTCAGCCGCGGACAGCCAAGTATGTTTTCGTCACGGGGGGCGTCGCCTCCTCCCTGGGCAAGGGCCTGACGGCCTCCAGCCTGGGCCAGCTCCTCACCTCTCGCGGCCTGCGGGTCACGATGCAGAAGCTGGATCCCTACCTCAACGTGGATCCAGGCACCATGAACCCGTTCCAGCACGGCGAGGTGTTCGTCACCGAGGACGGCGCCGAGACCGACCTGGACATCGGCCACTACGAGCGCTTCCTCGACCGGGACCTCTCCGGCTCGGCGAACGTCACGACCGGCCAGGTCTACTCCGAGGTCATCGCCAAGGAGCGCCGGGGTGAGTACCTCGGCGACACCGTGCAGGTCATCCCGCACATCACCGACGAGATCAAGCGCCGCATCATGGCGGTCGCCGAGTCCGACGGGACCGGGCAGCAGCCGGACGTGGTCATCACCGAGGTCGGCGGCACGGTCGGCGACATCGAGTCGCTGCCGTTCCTGGAGGCCTGCCGCCAGGTGCGGCACGAGATCGGCCGGGACAACTGCTTCTTCCTGCACGTGTCGCTGGTGCCCTACCTGGCGCCGTCGGGCGAGCTCAAGACCAAGCCGACGCAGCACTCGGTCGCCGCGCTGCGCAACATCGGCATCCAGCCCGACGCACTGGTGTGCCGGGCCGACCGCGACCTGCCCGAGGACCTCAAGCGCAAGATCGGGCTGATGTGCGACGTGGACACCGAGGCCGTCATCGCCTGCCCGGACGCCCGGTCGATCTACGACATCCCGAAGGTGCTGCACCGCGAGGCGCTGGACGCCTACGTCGTGCGCCGCCTCGGCCTGCCCTTCCGCGACGTCGACTGGACGGTGTGGGGCGACCTGCTCGACCGGGTGCACAACCCGTCCGAGACCGTCCGGGTGGCGCTGGTCGGCAAGTACATCGACCTGCCCGACGCCTACCTGTCGGTCACCGAGGCGCTGCGCGCGGGCGGGTTCGCCCACCGCGCCAAGGTCGAGATCGTGTGGGTCGCCTCCGACCGCGCGACCACCCCGGCCGGCGCGGCCGCCGCGCTGGGCGACGTCGACGGCGTCCTGGTGCCCGGTGGGTTCGGCGTGCGCGGCATCGAGGGTAAGATCGGCGCGATCCACTACGCCCGCACCCGCGGCATCCCGGTGCTCGGGCTGTGCCTCGGCCTGCAGTGCATGGTCATCGAGGCGGCCCGCAACCTGGCCGGCATCGAGGGCGCGAACTCGGCCGAGTTCGACGACACCACCGAGCACCCGGTGATCTCCACGATGGCCGACCAGAAGGACGTCGTCGCCGGCGAGCGCGACATGGGCGGCACGATGCGGCTGGGCGCCTACCCGGCCAAGCTCAAGCCCGGCTCGCAGGTCGCGAAGGCCTACGGCAGCACCGACGTGTCCGAGCGGCACCGGCACCGCTACGAGGTCAACAACGCCTACCGCAAGCGGCTGTCCGACGCCGGGCTGGTCTTCTCCGGCACCTCGCCGGACGACCGCCTGGTCGAGTTCGTCGAGCTGCCCGCCGACGTGCACCCGTTCTTCGTGGGCACCCAGGCGCACCCGGAGCTCAAGAGCCGCCCGACCCGGCCGCACCCGCTGTTCGACGCGTTCATCGACGCCGTCGTCCGGTACCGCACGGCGGACCGGCTGCCGGTCGAGCTGCCCGAGCCCACCGTGAGCGCGCATTGACCGCCCCCGGCGAGCACGACTTCCGGGTGGTGTCCAGCAAGGACGTCCACATCGGACGCGTGGTCGGGCTGCGGATCGACGAGGTCGCGATGCCCGGCGGCGGCACCGCCAAGCGCGAGGTGGTGGAACACCTCGGCGCGGTCGCGATCGCCGCGGTCGACGACGAGGGCGCGGTCACCCTGGTCCACCAGTACCGGCACCCGCTGGGACGGCGGATCTGGGAGCTGCCCGCCGGGCTGCTCGACCACGCCGGGGAGGACCCGGTCGAGGCCGCGCGGCGCGAGCTGGCCGAGGAGGCCGGGCTCGCCGCCGCGCGGTGGGAGACGCTGGTCGACGTGGCCGCCTCGCCCGGGTTCACCGACGAGGTCGTGCGGGTGTTCCTGGCGCGCGACCTGACGGCGGTCGACCGGGACGTCCACGGCGACGAGGAGGCCGACCTGGTGGTGCACCGGGTGCCGCTGGCCGAGGCGGTGCGGATGGCGCTGTCCGGGGAGATCGTCAACGGCGCGACCGTCGGCGGGGTGCTCGCCGCGCACGCGGTCGTCCACGACGGCGCGCCGTCGCGGCCGTCGGACGCGCCGTGGCGGGACCGGCCGACGAGGTTCGCCGATCGCATTTCCTGACGGCACGCTCTAGGGTGTCGGCGTGCATGTTCTGCCGGCCGCCGAGGTGGTCACGGCCTATCTCGATCATCTCGCCGTGGAGCGCGGGACGGCACGCAACACCCTGGACAGCTACGCCCGCGACCTGCGCCGGTACCTGCGGTACCTGGAGCGGGCCGGGGTGCGGGACTTCCGGCGCGTCACCGAATCCGACGTGACCGGGTTCGGCGCGGCGCTGCGCGAGGGCGACGAGGTGCACCCGCCGCTGGCCGCGTCCTCGGCGGCGCGGGCGCTGGTCGCGGTGCGCGGGCTGCACCGCTTCGCGCACCTCGACGGGCTGACCGAGGACGACCCGGCCCGCGAGGTGCGGCCCCCGGCGCCGGCGAAGCGGCTGCCCAAGGCGCTGCCGGTGGACGACGTGCTGCGGCTGCTGGCGATGCCGCCCGCCGAGGGGGAGCGGCCGCTGCGCGACCGGGCGCTGCTGGAGCTGCTGTACTCCACCGGGGCCCGGATCTCCGAGGCCGTCGGGCTCGACCTCGACGACGTCGACCGCGAGGAGCGCACTGTCCTGCTCGACGGCAAGGGCGGCAAGCAGCGGCTGGTGCCGATCGGCCGTCCCGCGGTCGAGGCGCTGGAGGCCTACCTGGTGCGCGCCCGCCCGGTGCTGGCTCTGCGCGGCCGGGGCACCGCGGCGCTGTTCCTCAACGCCAGGGGGACCCGGCTGTCCCGGCAGAGCGCGTGGCAGGTCCTCAAGACCAACGCCGAGCGCGCCGGGATCTCCACCGGCGTGTCGCCGCACACGCTGCGTCACAGTTTCGCGACCCACCTGCTGGAGGGCGGAGCGGACGTCCGGGTGGTCCAAGAGCTGCTAGGCCACGCTTCGGTGACCACGACACAGGTCTACACCCTGGTCACGATGAACACTCTGCGTGAGGTATATGCTACGGCCCATCCTCGGGCGCTGGGTTGACCTGATCGCCTCCGGCGAGTTGCTTTGGCGACAAACGGCTCGCCGAATAGGCTGCGGCCAACCCGTCGAACGAGGAGTTTCGCGCCATGTCGACACCGCAGCCCTCGACCAGATCGGTCTCGGCCGCATCGGCCGCCGCGAACCTCGACAACCTGACCATCGCGACAGAGGGGGAGCCCGACATCGTGGACTCTGTCGTGGCCGTGGGCGCCGAAGCGAACGGCAAGCCCAAGCTCGGCCCGACCGGCAGACCGTTGCGTGAGATTCCCGAACCGCCCCTGCTGGACAAGCACGGCCCGGCCACGGTGCTGGCCATGTGCAACCAGAAAGGCGGGGTCGGCAAGACCACGTCGACGATCAACCTGGGCGCCGCGCTCGCCGAGTACGGCCGCCGGGTGCTGCTGGTGGACTTCGACCCGCAGGGCGCGCTGTCGGTGGGCCTCGGCGTGCAGCCGCACGAGCTGGACCAGACGGTCTACAACGCGATCATGGAGCGGTCGGTGACCGCGCAGGACATCCTGCGGCACACCAGTGTCGAGGGCATGGACCTGCTGCCGAGCAACATCGACCTGTCCGCCGCCGAGGTGCAGCTGGTCGCCGAGGTGGGGCGCGAGCACACGTTGCTCCGGGTCGTGCAACCCCTCATCTCGGAGTACGACTATGTTCTGGTCGACTGCCAGCCATCGCTCGGGTTGCTCACGGTGAACGCGCTCACGGCCGCCGACGGCGTGATCATCCCGCTGGAGTGCGAGTTCTTCAGCTTGCGTGGCGTGGCTTTGTTGATCGACACGATCGAGAAGGTACGCGAACGCTTGAACCCCAAACTGGATATCACCGGCATCCTGGCCACGATGTTCGACCCGCGGACCCTCCACTCACGGGAGGTCATGGCGCGGGTCGTGGAGGCCTTCGGCGACACCGTGTTCGACACGGTGATCAACCGCACCGTGCGGTTCCCGGAGACCACCGTGGCCGGTGAGCCCATCACCCGCTGGGCCCCCAAGTCCGCCGGCGCGCAGGCGTATCGCGCGCTGGCGCGCGAGGTGATCGCTCGGTGAGCAGGCGAGCCTCCCTCCCCGGGGCTTCGGAACTCTTCCGCCTGACCAGCAGCCCGGCCCTCGACGTGCCCGCACCGCCCACGCCCGCCCCGCAGCGCCCGGAGGCGCAGCGGCCGGGCAACGGGCAGAACTCCGGGCACCGCGAGCAGCTGGAGCGCAGCGCCGCCGGGCGGCGCGGCAGCGGACGTCAGAAGCACGATTCGAAGATCACCGTCTACGTCTCCGGCGACGAGCTGGTCGCGATGGAGCAGGCGCGGCTGAGCCTGCGGGCCCAGCACGGCCTGGCCATCGACCGCGGCCGTCTCGTGCGGGAGGCCGTGGCGGTGCTGCTGGCGGACTTCGACGAACACGGCGCCGACTCGGTGCTGGTGCGCCGCCTCCGTGAGGGCGGCCTCGACTCCGAGGAAGCCGCCGGGACGTGAGCGAGAACGGGGCTCCGGTCGACGGGGCCCAGCCCGTCGAGGATTCCGCGGCACCGAAGTTCAAGGTCCGCCTGGACAACTTCGAGGGGCCGTTCGACCTGCTGCTGCAGCTGATCTCGCAGCACCAGCTCGACGTCACCGAGGTCGCGCTGCACCAGGTCACCGACGACTTCATCGCCTACACGCGGGCGCTGGGGCCGGAGTGGGACCTGGACGAGGTGACGGAGTTCCTGGTCATCGCGGCGACCCTGCTCGACCTGAAGGCCGCGCGGCTGCTGCCCGCGGCCGAGGTCGAGGACGAGGACGACCTGGCGCTGCTGGAGGCGCGGGACCTGCTGTTCGCCCGGGTGCTGCAATACCGGGCGTACAAGCAGGTCGCGGCGCTGTTCGCGGAGCTGGAGGCCGGGGCGCTGCGGCGGTACCCGCGGTCGGTGTCGCTGGAGGAGCGCTACGTCGGGCTGCTGCCCGAGGTGACGCTCGGGGTGGACGCGGACAAGCTGGCGGAGATCGCGCTGGCGGTGTTCCGGCCCAAGCCGCCGCCCACGGTGTCGCTGGACCACATCCACGCGCACCGCGTGTCCGTGCGGGAGCACGCGGCGCTGCTGCGGCTGAAGCTGGCCTCGCGGGGCGAGGCGACGTTCACCGAGCTGGTCGAGGACTGCGAGCACACGGTCGAGGTGGTGGCCCGGTTCCTGGCGCTGCTGGAGCTCTACCGCGAGTCCAGTGTGCAGTTCGAGCAGGACGAGCCGCTGACGATGCTGCGGGTGCGGTGGACCGGTGGATCGGTCTCGGAGGCCGAGGCCGCCGCCGAGGCGGACCGGGCCCGCGTCGAGGAAGAGGAGTACGGGTGAGTCCCGAACAGGAACCGGCCCGGCCCGAGGGCGAGGTGGCCGCGCAGGGCGAGGTGCCCTCGGCGCCCGGCGCCGAGCCGGGTGACGTGGCGGAGGCGGAGCCGGCACGCGAGGCCGAGACGCTTGCTGCTGAGCAGGAGCCCGCCGATGGTGGATCGCCTTCCGAGGAGGCGCCCGCGCCCGATGCGGAGGCGGACGCCGCGCCTGCGGCACAACCCGCGGAGCCCCGGCCTGAGGTGGCGGAGGCCGAGGCCGTGGAGCCTGAGGCCGAGGCCGTGGAGCCTGAGGTAGCGGCGGAGGAGGCGCCGTCCGCGCCCGATGCGGACGGCGCGCCTCCTAAGGAGGCCGGCGCGGCGCCTTCCGCGGAGAGCGCGGAGCCTCCCTCCGCCGAGGCCGAGGAGCCTGGGGCCGAGCAGGCGTCCGGCGAAGCCACCCTGCCTCCGGAGGACGCGCCCCTGCCGGACTACCCGGAGGAGCCCGACGAGGACCTCGTCGCGGTGGGGGACGGGCTTCCGGACCTCACCGAGCACTCCGCGCTGGCCGCGGCGCTCGAAGCGCTCCTGCTGGTCGTCGACTCGCCGGTCAGCGAGGAGGCGCTCGCGAGCGCGCTCGGCCAGCCCGAGCCGCGCGTGACGCAGACCCTGCAGGTCATGGCGGCCGAGCTCACCGAGCGCGGCAGCGGCATCGACCTGCGCCGGGCCGGCGAGGGGTGGCGGCTCTACACCCGCGACACCTACGCGCCCTTCGTCGAAAAGCTCCTGCTGGACGGGCAGCGCTCCAAGCTGACCCGGGCGGCGCTGGAGACTCTCGCCGTCATCGCCTACCGGCAGCCCGTCACGCGTTCCCGCGTCGCGGCCGTGCGCGGCGTCAACGTCGACGGTGTGATCCGCACCCTGCTCGCCCGCGGTCTCATCGAGGAGAACGGCGCCGACCCCGAGACGGGTGGCACCCTGTACGTGACGACCGAACTGTTCCTCGAGCGGCTGGGCCTGTCGTCGCTGACCGACCTGCCGCCGATCGCCCCCCTGTTGCCGGAAGTGGACTCCATCGATGACATCTGAGCCCGAAGCCGAGGGCGTGCGCCTGCAGAAGGTGCTCGCCAAGGCGGGCGTGGCCTCGCGCCGCGCCGCCGAAGACCTGATCGTGCAGGGCCGCGTGAGCGTCGACGGCAAGGTGGTCCGCGAGCTCGGCCGGCGCGTCGACCCGGACAGTGCCGTGATCCACGTCGACGGCACCCGGGTCATCCTCCGCGAGGACCTGATCCACCTGGCGCTGAACAAGCCCCGCGGCGTGCACACCACGATGTACGACGACCAGGGCCGCCCGTGCGTCGGCGACTACGTGCGCGACCGCAGCGAGCGGCTGTTCCACGTCGGCCGCCTCGACGCCGACACCGAGGGCCTGCTGCTGCTCACCAACGACGGCGACCTCGCGCACCGGCTGATGCACCCCTCCTACCACGTGCCCAAGACCTACCTGGCGGAGGTCGACGGCAGGGTGCCGCGGGGCCTGGGCAAGGAGCTCAAGGAGGGCATCGTGCTGGAGGACGGCCCGGTGCGCGTCGACGCCTTCCGGGTCAAGGACAGCATGGGCGGGCGCACCCTGCTGGAGATCGTGCTGCACGAGGGCCGCAAGCACATCGTGCGGCGCCTGCTGGCCGAGGTCGGGTTCCCGGTGCGCAAACTGGTGCGCACGGCGATCGGCGACGTGCAGCTGGGCAACGGCAAGCCGGGCACGATCCGCAAGCTCAACCGCGACGAGGTCGGCGGCCTCTACCGGCGCGTCGGTCTGTAGCGGCGCCCGCCGATCGACGGCGGGCGCCGCCGTGGACCACTACCGGGCCGGGGTCACGGCCGCAGCGCGGGGCGCACTGGCCCGCCCCGGAATGCCGAGCGCGACGAGCACGCCGGTGAACGCGAGCACGGCCACCGCGCCCATGCCCGCCGAGAACCCCGTGCTGAACTCCCCGGGCGAGGTGTAGCCGCCGCCCGCGGCCGCGAACACCGCGACCGTGACCGACGTGCCGAACACGCCGCCGAAGATCCGCAGCATCATGAACGCGCCGGACGCCTGGCCGATCTCCGGCGGGCTCACCGCGGCGACCACCGCCCGCTGCGCCGCCGGCATGGCCATCGTCACGCCGACGCTGCCGACGACCAGGGCAGGCAGGATCTCCAGGTAGCCGGTGCCGGCGTCGGTGATCAGGGCGATCCAGCCCATGCACACCGACTGGAGCAGCAGCCCGCCCGCCACGAACGCGCGCTCGCCGAACCGGTCGGCCAGCCGCCCCGCGATCGGCGCGCACACCATCAGCGTCGCGGTCCACGGCACCAGCCGCAGACCGGCGACGAACGGCCCGTCACCGTGGACGATCTGGAAGTACTGCGCCAGGAAGAACATCGTCCCGTACAGCGAGGCGAACACCAGGAAGTTCGCCGGGTTGGCGGTGGCGAACGCCCGGGACCGGAAGAAGCGCATCGGCAGCATCGGGGCCTCGGTGCGCCGTTCCCAGAACACGAACGCCACCACCAGCGCGACCCCGACCACGAGCGCGCCCAGGACCTCGGCGCTGCCCCAGCCCGCCGCGTTCCCGCGGACCAGGGCCCAGACGATGCCGAAGCCCGCCGCGGTCACGAGCCCCATGCCACCCAGGTCGAACCGCTTGGCCGGGCCGAAGCTCTCGCCGACGTGCCGCCTGGTGAGCAGGATCGTGATCAGCCCGGCAGGCAGGTTCAGCCAGAAGATCCACTGCCAGGCCAGGCCCTGCGCGACGGCACCGCCGATGAACGGGCCGGAGAAGGTGGCCAGACCGGTGATCCCCAGGTACAGCCCCATCGCCCTGCCCCGCTCGTTCGGCGGGAACGCCGCGCTGACCAGGGTGAGCGACAGCGGCAGCACCATCGCGGCCCCGGCCCCCTGGAACGCCCGGGCCGTGACGAGCGCACCGATGCCCGGTGCCAGCGCGCACGCCACCGACGCGACCGTGAACAACGCCAGGCCGGCGACGAACACGCGGCGGCGGCCGAACCGGTCACCCAGCGCCGCGCCGGTCAGCAGCAGCACCGCGAACGCCAGGTTGTAGGCGTTGACCGTCCACTCCAGCGATTCGAGCGACGCCGACAGGTCCTGCCGGATCGACGTGAGCGCCGTCGTCACCACCAGGCTGTCCAGGGCCATCATGAACGACGCCGTCGACGCCAGGCCCAGGACCCAGGCCTGCCGCGGGGTCACCGGGCGCCGCGCGGTTCGGCGCGGGTGAGCGGCGGGCGCTGATCGTTCGGGTCGTCCGGGTCGGGCTCGCCGAACCACCGCGACGGGGCGTGCCGGCCGTACTCGTCGTGCCAGTCCCACCACTCGTAGGGCGCCGTCTGCGGGTAGCCCTCCGGCGAGTCCTCCCAGGTTTCCTGACGGCCGAGCGCGGTCAGGTCCAGGTAGCTCCAGTTGGTACCCAGCGCCTCGTCGCCACGGTTGTTGACGAAGTAGGTGCGGTACACCCGGTCGCCGTGGTGGATGAAGGCGTTGGTGCCGTGCCACTCGTCGACGCCGAAATCGGCGTCGAAGTCGTCGGTGATGGTGTACCAGGGCATCTGCCAGCCCATCCGCGCCCGCACGCGCTCGATGTCGGCCTGCGGGGCACGCGAGGCGAACACCAGCGTGGTGTCCCGCGCGTTGATGTGGGCAAGGTGGCCGAGGTTGTCCGCCATCATCGAGCAACCGCGGCAGGCGTGGTCCGGCCAGCCGTGCACCCCCGGTTCGAAGAAGGCGCGGTAGACGATCAGCTGGCGGCGGCCGTCGAACAGGTCGAGCAGGCTCGCCTCGCCCTCCGGCCCGTGGAAGGTGTAGGGCTTCGTCACTTCCACCCAGGGCATCCGCCGTCGCTCGGCGGCCAGCGCGTCGCGCGCGCGGGTGAGTTCCTTCTCCTTGACCAGCATCCGCCGGTGCGCGGCCGCCCACTCGGCCGGTGACACGATCGGTGGTGTGTGCATGAGTCCGCCTTCCCGTTTCGTCGGATACCGGTACCGACACCGGCGGGGCCGGGAACTGGTCGGCGGATCACAGGCGAAGCGTGCGCGGGAAACCGAACCTGGTCAGATGCGAGTTGTCGAACCGGGTCAGCGCGCTGACCCGGTCGCCGCTGAGGGTAAGGACGAGCACCCCGTGCGCGTGCAGCACCGGGGTCCGCGGGTCGCGGACGTAGTAGCCGAACGCGGGCTGGCCGTTCGCCCTGGCCGGGTACAGCACGTACCGGCGGCCGTCGCGCATCACGACGGTGTCCAGGAAGGTCCGGATGGCGTCGAGCCCCTGGTACTCCAGCGGCAGCGGCGGCATGGTCAGCCACGCGTCGTCGGTCAGCAGGGCCACGATCGCCTCGACGTCCCCGGCCTCGAACGCGCGCGCGAAGGTGTCCACGATGCGGCGTTCCCGGGGCGAGTCCGGCAGCGGCGCGTCCGCCCGGCCCGGCAACTCGCCGGCCAGCGCGCCGCGTGCCCGGGTGAGCGCGCTGGTCACCGCGTTCTCGGTGGTGTCCAGCATCTCCGCCACCTCGGCGGCCCGGAAGCCCAGCACGTCCCGCAGCACCAGCACCACCCGTTGCCTGGGCGGGAGGTGCTGCAGCGCGGCGAGGAACGCCAGCGACACCGACTCCCTGGCCTCGTACCGGGCCTCCGGCCCGGCCAGGTGACCGGCGGCGGCCTCCAGCAGGTCGTCGGGACACGGTTCGAGCCAGCTCGGCTCCGGCCGGCGGCGGGATGGTTCGGGCAACGGAACGCCTCCTCGGGGGCTCGGGTGATCCCGCGGGCGGCGCGCCTCGGCGCGCAGCGCGTTCAGGCAACGGTTGGTGGCGATCCGGTACAGCCAGGTCCGCACGGAAGCGCGGCCCGCGTAGCCGCCGAGGCCGCGCCACGCCGCCAGCAACGTCTCCTGCAGCATGTCCTCGGCGTCCTGGACCGAGCCGAGGATGCGGTAGCAGTGCACCTGCAGCTCACGCCGGAAGGGGTCGACGAGCGCGCGGAAGGCCTCACCGTCGCCGCCGCGCGCCAGGGCCAGGAGTTCCTCGTGGTGGGTCGGGTGCATGGCGGCTCCTTCGTTCGCGCGTGGTCCTCACTGTGGTGGACACCGCCGGTCCGGGAAAATGGTCGCTCCGCGCGGCATGACCGGGCATCTCGTGTGGCGGCGCCCGGCGACCGCGGCGAGCCCCTAGGATCGCGGCGTGGCCTCCGCTGAAACCATCCCCGTGAGCGACGCGCTGCAGACGCTGCGCCGCGTCTTCGGTTACGACTCCTTCCGCGGTGACCAGGAAGCGATCGTCGAGCACGTGATCGGCGGCGGCGACGCGGTCGTGCTGATGCCGACCGGCGGCGGGAAGTCGCTGTGCTACCAGATCCCGTCGCTGGTGCGCCCCGGCACCGGCGTGGTCGTCTCGCCGCTGATCGCGCTCATGCAGGACCAGGTCGACGCGCTGCTGGCGGTCGGCGTGCGCGCCGGGTTCCTCAACTCCTCGCAGGACTTCGAGCAGCGCCGCGAGGTCGAGGCCGCGTTCCTCGCGGGCGAGCTGGACCTGCTGTACCTGGCGCCGGAACGGCTGTCCATGGAGTCCACGCGGAACCTGCTCGACCGGGGCAAGGTCGCGTTGTTCGCCATCGACGAGGCGCACTGCGTGTCCCAGTGGGGCCACGACTTCCGGCCCGACTACCTGGGCCTGTCCGAGCTGCACGAGCGCTGGCCGGACGTGCCGCGCATCGCGCTGACCGCGACCGCCACGAAGGCCACGCACGCCGAGATCGTGTCCCGGCTCAACCTCGGCGAGGCGCGCCAGTTCGTGGCCAGCTTCGACCGGCCCAACATCCAGTACCGGATCGTGCCGAAGGCCGAGCCGAAGAAGCAGCTGCTCGACCTGATCCGCACCGAGCATCCCGGCGACGCGGGCATCGTGTACTGCCTGTCGCGCAACTCGGTGGAGAAGACCGCGGAGTTCCTGGTGGCCAACGGGATCAGCGCGGTGCCGTACCACGCCGGCCTGGATTCCCGCACCCGCGCGCGCAACCAAGCCCGGTTCCTGCGCGAGGACGGGCTGGTCGTGGTGGCGACCATCGCGTTCGGCATGGGCATCGACAAGCCGGACGTGCGGTTCGTGGCGCACCTGGACCTGCCGAAGTCGGTCGAGGGCTACTACCAGGAGACCGGGCGCGCAGGCCGGGACGGGCTCCCGTCGACCGCGTGGCTGGCCTACGGGCTGCAGGACGTCGTGCAGCAGCGGCGGATGATCCAGACCTCCGAGGGCGACGACGCGCACCGCAGGCGGCTGTCGCAGCACCTGGACGCGATGCTCGCGCTGTGCGAGACCGTCGAATGCCGGCGCGCGCAGCTGCTGAACTACTTCGGCCAGCCCGGGCAGCCGTGCGGCAACTGCGACACCTGCCTGACGCCGCCGGAGTCGTGGGACGGCACGATCGCCGCGCAGAAGCTGCTGTCCGCGGTGTACCGGCTGCAGCACGAGCGGGGCCAGAAGTTCGGCGCCGGGCAGATCATCGACATCCTGCTGGGCAAGCAGACGCCGAAGGTGACGCAGCACCGGCACGACCAGCTCACCGTGTTCGGGGTGGGGCAGGAGCTGTCGGAGAGCGAGTGGCGCGGCGTGGTGCGGCAGCTGTTGGCGCAGGGGCTGCTGGCCGTCGAGGGCGACTACGGGACGCTGCTGCTGACCGAGGCCAGCGGCGAGGTGCTGGGCCGCAAGCGTGAGGTGCGGATGCGCCGCGAGCCCAAGCGCGCCGGCCGGGCGGCCGCGGCGACCGCGAAGCGCAAGGCGGCGGCGGAAATGCCGGAGGAGGCGCGCCCGGTGTTCGAGAAGCTGCGGGCCTGGCGGTTCGAGGAGGCGAAGAACCAGGGCGTGCCGGCGTACATCGTCTTCAGCGACGCGACCCTGCGTCAGATCGCCACCGAGCAGCCGTCTACTTTGGACGAGCTGGCCGGGGTGAGCGGCGTCGGGGAGAACAAGCTCGCCCGCTACGGCGAGCAGGTGCTGGCGACCCTGGCGGGAGGCGAATAGTGGAGATCTGGGTCAACCCGCGGTGCTCGAAGTGCCGTTCGGCGCTGTCGATCCTGGACGAGGCGGGTGTGTCCTACGAGGTGCGCAGGTACCTGGAGGAGCCGCCGACGGTGGCGGAGCTGGACGCGGTGCTGAAGCGGCTCGGCCTGGACCCGTGGGACATCGCGCGGATGCAGGAGCCCGAGGCCGCCGAGCTGGGGCTGAAGAGCTGGCCGCGCGACGAGGCGACCCGGGACCGCTGGCTGACGGCGCTGGCGGAGCACCCGAAGCTGATCCAGCGCCCGATCATCACCGCTGACGACGGAACCACGGTGGTGGGGCGGACGGAAGAGGCCGTGCGCTCGGTTCTGGCTTGACGGCGGCACCGCCGTGCCCTGAACAAAACCCGAGCTGGGTGGTCATCCCGTCGCCTGACACGCAACGATCACCTTGAGCCAGGGCCGCAACCCGCGCTGGGTCCGGCAGCCGAAAGCACAAAGCTTGCGGCCCTGGCTCAAGGTGATATGCACAAACCGGAAGGCGACGGGATGACCACCCAGCGACCACCCGCCCAAGGTGAGACGAGGCACCCAACCCCTGGTCATCCCGGAGCCTGCCCGTCCGGCGAGGACTATCTTTTGATCTTTAAACCCGCGCCCGATCATCACCGCCGACGATCATCACCGCCGACGACGGAACCACGGTGGTGGGGCGGACCGAAGAGGCCGCGCACTCGTCCTGCCTTGAGGGGAGACGGCGACCACATTGTCGCCGCCCCCGGGGGAACTCAGCCCGCGCTGGAGGTCGCCGGCTCGTGGCCGTGTCCGCGGCGCCGCTGCAGGCCCTTCGCGAGCGGCTCGACCACGCGGGCCGCGATGGGGCCGAGGATCGCCATCAGCAGCACGTACGCGGTCGCGAGCGCGGCCAGCTCGTCGACCACCGCGCCGGCGGACACGGCCAGCCCGGCGATGACGATCGAGAACTCACCGCGCGCCACCAGCGCCGCACCGGCGCGGGCGCGGCCCAGTTTCCCGACGCCCTGCCGCCGCGCGGCCCACCAGCCGGTCGCCACCTTCGTCAGGGTGGTCACCACCGCGAGCAGCACGGCCCAGCCGAGCACCGGCGGGATGGACGCCGGGTTGGTATTCAGCCCGAACACCACGAAGAACACCGCGGCGAACAGGTCCCGCAGCGGCTCCAGCAGCCGCGTGGCGTTGTGGGCGGTCGAGCCGGAGATCGCGATGCCGAGCAGGAACGCGCCGACCGCGGCGGACACCTGCATCGCCGAGGCGAGCCCGGCCACCAGCAGCGCCGCGCCGAGCACCTTGAGCAGGAACACCTCGCGGTCGTCGGAGTCCACGATCGCCGACACGTACCGGCCGTACTTCAGCGCGATCACCAGGACCACGGTGATCACCAGCAGCGAGATCCCGACGGCCTCCAGGCCGCCGAGGAAGCTGACGCCGCCCAGGAGCGCGGTCAGGATCGGCAGGTACAGCGCCATCGCGAGGTCTTCGAACACCAGGATCGACAGCACCACCGGGGTCTCCCGGTTACCGAGCCGGCCGAGGTCGCCGAGGACCTTCGCGATGATCCCGGACGAGGAGATGTAGGTGACGCCCGCCATCACGATGGCGCCGATGGGGCCCCAGCCGAGCAGCAGCGCGACGGCCGCGCCGGGCGCGGCGTTGAGCACGATGTCCAGCAAACCGGCCATCCACGAGCGTTTCAGCCCGGTGAACAGCTCGGCCGCGGAGTACTCCAGGCCCAGCAGCAACAGCAGCAGCACGACGCCGATCTCGCTCGCCAGGTGCGTGAAGTCGCCGATGTCGCCGAGCGGGATCAGGCCGCCCTGCCCGAAGGCGAGGCCGCCGAGGAGGTAGAGCGGGATGGGGGAGAGGCCGATCTTCCCGGCGAGGCGTCCCAGGACGCCGAGCACGAAGAAGACGGCCCCGAGTTCGATCAGGGCCAGTGCGGTGTGCTCCAAGGGCTCAGCCGTTCTTCAGGATCTTGAGGGCGCCCTCCAGGCCTTCCGACGTGCCGACCGCGACCAGCACGTCACCGGCGGTGAACGTGAAGTCCGGGGTGGGGGAAGGGTGCACCTGGCCGGCGCGCATGACGGCGACCACGGACACACCGGTCCGGGTCCGCATCGCCGTGTCGCTGAGGGTGCGGCCGTCGAACGGGGAGTTCGCCTTGATGGGCAGCTGCTTGGTGTTGATGCCGGGGACCTCGCGGTGCTCCTCGGTGAGCTGCGCGACCAGTTGCGGGGCGCCGAGCAGGTTGGCCAGCGCGCCGGCCTCGTCGGCGGTCAGGGGCAGGGACGCCAGGCACGCGTCGGGGTCGTCGGACTTGGACACGATCAGCTCGATCTGCCCGTCCCGGTGCGTGACCACGCCGATGCGGCGGCCGTTCCGGGTCGCGAAGTCCTTCCGCACACCGATGCCCGGTAGGGGCGTTACTTCCACGTTCACGACCGCCACGGTACCGGTGCGGTCGCCGCACCGCGGGCCAGGCACAATGGAGAACCGCAGGTACAGACCGATCGAGACGGCGAGGAGAGCATCGGTGGCGGGAGCCCTACGCGGCGTGGTCGCTCTGGACGGACCCTCGGGAACGGGGAAGACCACGGTGGCGCGCAAGCTCGCCGGGCGCCTGTCGGCCGGCTACCTCGACACCGGCGCGATGTACCGGGTGGTGACGCTGGCCGTGCTGCGCGCGGGCGTCGACCCGGCCGACGGTCCCGCGGTCGCGGAACTGGCCCGGACCACCGACTTCGCCCTCGGCACCGACCCGTCGGCGCCGAGCGTCCACCTGGCCGGCGAGGACGTGGCGGCCGAGATCCGCGGCGCCGAGGTCAACCACGCGGTGTCGCCGGTGTCGGCGGTGCCCGAGGTGCGTGAGCTGCTGGTCGCGCGGCAGCGCCGGATCATCGGCGAGGTGCTGGAGGAGATCGGCGGCATCGTCGTCGAGGGCCGCGACATCGGCACCGTCGTCACCCCGGACGCCCCGCTCAAGGTCTACCTGACCGCGGACCCGGCGGTGCGGGCCGCGCGACGCAGTGCCCAGGACACCGCCGCCGGGCGGCAGAGCAGCCAGGCCGAGGCGCTGGCGTCGGTCGACCGGCGGGACCGGCTCGACTCGACGCGCGCCGTCGCGCCGCTGAAGGCCGCCGACGACGCGGTGCACCTGGACACCACCGAGCTGTCCATCGACCAGGTGCTCGTCGCCCTGTCCGAGCTGGCAGGCCGGCGCGGCCTGCTGGGCACGTGCGCGCAGGTCACGCGGTGAGCCCTGCCGGTCTTCCGGACGGCGCGTCAGCGCGGCTGCACGACGCCGCCCGGTTCGTGGGGACCCACCTGTTCAAGCCGGCCTACCGGCTGCGGATCCGCGGGCTGGAGCGGGTGCCGAAGACCGGGCCGGTGCTGGTGGTGGCCAACCACAGCTCGATGGTCGAGCCGCAGATCATCTTCGGAATGTTGCCGCGCCGTTCGGTGTTCCTCGTCAAGGAGGAGATGTTCACCGGGGCGGTCGGGTGGTTCCTCCGGCGCATCGGACAGGTGCCGGTGCGCCGGGGTGAGCCCGACCGGGCGCCCCTGCTGACCACGGCGAACGTGCTCAAGGGCGGCGGGCTGGTCGCGGTGTTCCCGGAGGGGACCCGCGGCGAGGGCGATGTCACCAGCGCCGAGCGCGGCGCGGCCTGGCTGGTCCGGGCCTCCGGCGCGGTGGTCCTGCCGATCGCGGTGCGCGGGACGCGGCGTCCCGCGGGCAGCGGGCGGCGGTTCCGGCCCCGGGTCGACATCCTGGTGGGTGAGCCGTTCCCGCTCGAGGTCGGCCGCGGCCGGGCCGGGCTGGACGAGGCGACCGGGCGGCTGCGGGACGAACTCGCGGGCCTGGTCCGCACCCTCGACGAATGGCGTGCAGCGCAGGGCGAGCCCGTGCGCGGGAAGAAAGCGGAGTTATGACGGAGCTTGACGGGACCTGGTCGGACGAGGCGGAGTTCACCGCGCTCGACAGCCAGGCCGACGACACGGCGTCCGAGGAGGAAGCCGAGCTGAGCCAGCCCGTGCTGGCCGTCGTCGGGCGCCCGAACGTGGGCAAGTCCACCCTGGTGAACCGCATCCTCGGCCGCCGCGAGGCGGTCGTGCAGGACACGCCCGGCGTGACCCGGGACCGCGTGGCTTACGACGCGCAGTGGTCCGGCCGCCGGTTCACCGTGGTCGACACGGGCGGCTGGGAGCCGAGCGCGACCGGGCTGCAGGCCGCGGTCGCGGCACAGGCCGAGCTGGCGATGAACACCGCGGACGCGGTTCTGGTCGTGGTGGACGCCTCGGTCGGCGCGACCGCGACCGACGAGGCCGTGGCGAAGGTGCTGCGCCGGTCGAAGCGCCCGGTGCTGCTGGCGGCCAACAAGGTCGACGACGAGCGGCTGCTGTCCGACGTGGCCTCGCTGTGGTCGCTCGGCCTCGGCGAGCCGCACGCGGTGAGCGCCCTGCACGGCCGCAGCTCGGGCGACCTGCTCGACGCGATCATCAAGGTGCTGCCCGAGGCCCCGCGCGAGCGCGAGGCCGTCGCCGGGCCACGCCGCGTCGCGCTGGTCGGCAAGCCGAACGTGGGCAAGTCCAGCTTGCTCAACAAGCTCACCGGCGAGCAGCGGTCCGTCGTGGACTCGGTCGCGGGCACCACGGTCGACCCGGTCGACTCGCTGGTGGAGCTGGACGGCCAGGTGTGGCGGTTCGTCGACACCGCTGGCCTGCGCAAGCGCGTGCACACCGCGAGCGGCACCGAGTACTACGCGTCGCTGCGCACCAAGGCGGCCATCGACTCCTCCGAGGTCGTCATCGTCCTGCTGGACGCCAGCGAGCCGCTGTCCGAACAGGACCTGCGCGTGCTGACGTCCGTGGTGGAGTCCGGCCGCGCGTGCGTGCTGGCGCTGAACAAATGGGACCTCGTCGACGAGGACCGCCGCCACCAGCTGGAGAAGGAGCTCGACCGCGGCCTGGTGCGCGTCACCTGGGCCGAGCGGGTCAACATCTCCGCGCTCACCGGGCGTTCGGTGCGCAAGCTCGCGCCTGCGCTGCGGACCGCGCTCGCCTCGTGGGACCAGCGGGTCCCGACCGGGCAGCTGAACTCGTGGCTGTCCGAGCTGATCGCGGCCACCCCGCCGCCGGTGCGCGGCGGTAAGCAGCCCAAGGTGCTGTTCGCGACCCAGGCCGGCATCCGCCCGCCGACGCTGGTGCTGTTCACCACCGGGTTCCTCGAGGCCGGCTACCGCCGCTTCATCGAGCGGAAGTTCCGCGAGCGCTTCGGTTTCGCGGGCAGCCCGGTGCGCATCAACGTGCGGGTGCGGGAAAAGAAGCCGCGGCCCGGCAAGAAGGGCAAGTGACGCAACGAGGTGTGACGGCGGCGACACCCCGGTGAGACCGCCCGGCCACCTGCCGTTCACCTCGGGTAGAGTCATCGTCCCGCGCGGGCGCCTCACACTTTTCGCGAGTTCCGGCCCGAACGCTGGCGGAAGGTGAACTCGATGGGCGCGCCCGTTCTCGATCCGACGCTGCCCGGGGTCCTGGCCCCGGACCGGGCCCTGTTCCCCGGCGGACCGGCCGCCGCGCGGCGCACGCTGCTGGACGTGCTGGCCGACACCGCCGCGCGTCACCCGAACGCGGCTGCGCTCGACGACGGCGAGCGCGTGCTGAGCTACCGCAGGCTGTCCGAGGAGGCGCAGGCGCTGGGCAGGCGGCTCGCCGCCGAGGGCGTCGGCCGCGGCGACCGCGTCGGCGTCCGGATCTCCTCCGGCACCGCCGACCTTTACGTCGCGATCCTCGGCGTGCTCGCCGCGGGCGCGGCCTACGTGCCGGTGGACGCCGACGACCCGGACGAGCGGGCCGAGCTGGTGTTCGCCGAGGCCGGCGTGTGCGCGGTGCTGATGGACGACGGGCTGACGATGCTCGCCGAACCCGGCCGCCGCACCGGCGCGCCCGCGCCGGACGACGACGCGTGGATCATCTTCACCTCCGGATCGACGGGCAAGCCCAAGGGCGTGGCGGTCAGCCACGGTTCCGCGGCCGCCTTCGTCGACGCCGAGGCCCGGCTGTTCCTCACCGAGGAGCCCGTCGGCCCCGGTGACCGCGTGCTGGCCGGGCTGTCGGTCGCCTTCGACGCCTCGTGCGAGGAGATGTGGCTGGCCTGGCGGCACGGCGCGTGCCTGGTGCCCGCCCCGCGTGCGCTCGTGCGCACCGGCGTCGACCTCGGGCCGTGGCTGGTCGCCCAGCGCATCACGATCGTGTCCACCGTGCCGACCCTGGCCGCGTTGTGGCCGGCCGAGGCGCTGGAGGACGTGCGGCTGCTCATCTTCGGCGGCGAGGCGTGCCCGCCGGAGCTGGCCGAGCGGGTCGCCGTCGAGGGCCGCGAGGTGTGGAACACCTACGGCCCGACCGAGGCGACCGTGGTCGCCTGCGCCGCGCCGCTGACCGGGGAGGGCCCGGTGCGGATCGGGCTGCCGCTGGCCGGCTGGGACCTCGCTGTCGTGGACGCCGCGGGTGAGCCGGTGGCGATGGGGGAGTCCGGTGAGCTGGTGATCGGCGGCGCCGGCCTGGCCCGCTACCTCGATCCCGTGAAGGACGCGGAGAAGTTCGCGCCGCTGCCCGCGCTGGGCTGGGAGCGCGCCTACCGCAGCGGCGACCTGGTGCGTGCCGAGCCCGCGGGCCTGGTGTTCCTCGGCCGCGCCGACGAGCAGATCAAGCTCGGCGGCCGCCGCATCGAGCTGGGCGAGGTGGACGCCGCACTGCAGGCCCTGCCCGGGGTCGCCGGAGCCGCCGCGGTGATCCGCACCACGAAGGCAGGCAACCAGGTCCTCGTCGGGTACGTCGTGCCGCAGGGCGAGTTCGACACCGATGCCGCTTCCGCGCTGCTCCGTGACCGCCTGCCGGCTGCCCTGGTGCCGCTGCTCGCGGTGGTCGACGACCTGCCGACGCGCACCTCGGGCAAGGTCGACCGCGCCGCGCTGCCCTGGCCGCTGGCCACTGTGGACAGTGCCGCGACGCTGACGCCGACCGAGTCGTGGCTCGCCGAGGGCTGGGCGGAGATCCTGGGTGTGCCGGTGACCGATCCGGGCGCCGACTTCTTCACCTCCGGTGGCGGCAGCCTCACCGCCGCGCAACTGGTCGCGCGCATCCGCACCCGGCACCCGCAGGTGTCGGTCGCCGACCTCTACCGCCACCCGAAGCTCGGCCAGCTCGCCGCGCTGCTCGACGGCCTCGACGGGGAAACCGCGCGGCGGCGCGACGTCCGCCCGGTTCCGCGGCGAGCCGGAGCCGCGCAGGCCGTGCTGGGCCTGCCGGTGCTCGCCCTGACCGGCCTGCGCTGGCTGACCGCGTTGGCCGCACTGTCCACTGTGCTCGCGCTGACCGGCGTCGCGTGGGCGCCCGCCGTGCCCTGGTGGTCGCTGGCCCTGGCCTGGCTGGTGCTGTTCAGCCCGCCCGGCCGCATCGCCATCGCGGCCGGTGGCTCGCGGCTGCTGCTGCGTGGCGTCCGCCCCGGCGCCCACCCGCGCGGCGGCCGGGTCCACTTGCGACTGTGGGCCGCGGAGCGGCTCGCCGAGGCCGCCGGCGCCGCCGGGATCTCGGGCGCGAGCTGGATGACGCTGTACGCCCGCGCGCTGGGCGCGAAGGTCGGCAAGGACGTCGACCTGCACACCCCGCCGCCGGTCACCGGCCTGCTCAAGCTGGGCCGCGGGGCGGCCGTGGAACCCGAGGTCGACCTGTCCGGCCACTGGGTGGACGGCGACGTCGTGCACATCGGCAAGATCCGTGTCGGCGCCGGCGCCCGGGTCGGCGCGCGCAGCGTGCTGCTGCCCGGCGCACGGATCGGCAAGGGCGCGGAGATCGCCGCCGGGTCGACCGTGCTGGGCGCGGTGCCCGCGGGTCAGCGCTGGGCCGGTTCGCCCGCGCGGCGCGACGGCAAGGGCGCGCTGCGGTGGCCGTCCAGCCGCCCGCCGCGGTCGCGGTTCTGGGCCTTCGCCTACGGGACGGCCTCGTTCGTGCTGGGCCTGTTCCCGGTGCTCGCCGCCGTGCCCGGCCTGCTGGTACTGGGCGCCGCGGTCGCGGGCACCACGACGATCGGCGCCGCCCTGGGCGCCGCGCTGCTCGCCGTGCCGGTGGCGACGGTGGCCGCGTTCGGCACCTACGCGCTGCTGGTGCTGGTGTCCGTCCGGCTGCTCGGGCTGGGCCTGCACGAGGGCTACCACCCGGTGCACGGCCGCATCGCCTGGCAGGTGTGGGCCACCGAGCGGCTGATGGACCTCGCCCGCCAGGTGCTGTTCCCGCTCTACGCCAGCCTGTTCACGCCGGTGTGGCTGCGGCTGCTGGGCGCGAAGGTCGGCCGTGGCGCGGAGGTCTCGACCGTGCTGGCGGTCCCGCGGATGACGCAGGTCGACGACGGCGCGTTCCTCGCCGACGACACCATGGTCGCCACCTACGAACTGGGCCACGGCTGGCTGCACGTCGCGCCGACGCGCATCGGCAAACAGGCGTTCCTCGGCAACTCCGGGATGGCCGCCGCTGGGCGCGCGGTGCCCAAGCGCGGTCTGGTCGGGGTGCTGTCCTCGGCGCCGCGCAAGGCGAAGAAGGGCTCGTCGTACCTGGGCATGCCGCCGATGCCGCTGCGCCGCGCGGTAGAGGCGGCCGACGCCAGCCGCACGTTCGCGCCGCCGCTGCGGCTGAAGGCCGCGCGGGCCGCGGTCGAGCTGTGCCGGATCGTGCCGGTGATGTGCGCGGTCGCGCTCGCGGTGCTCGTGCTGGCCGCGCTGGCGGCGGTGTGGTCGGCGGCGGGCCTGCTCGTGGCCGCGGTCGCCGCGCCGGTCGTGCTGGTCGTCGCCGGTCTGGTGGCCGGGTCCGTGACCACCGCGGTGAAGTGGGCGCTGACCGGGCGGTTCCGGGCGGTGGACCACCCGCTGTGGAGTTCGTTCGTGTGGCGCACCGAGCTGGCCGACACGTTCGTCGAGACGCTCGCGGTGCCGTGGCTGGTGAGCTGGAGCGCGGGCACGCCGCTGCTGCCGTGCTGGCTGCGCACGATGGGCGCGAAGATCGGCCGCGGGGTGTGGCTGGAGACGTACTGGCTGCCGGAGACCGACCTGGTGCGGCTGGGCGACGGCGCCACCGTGAATCGCGGCTGTGTCGTGCAGACCCACCTGTTCCATGATCGGATCATGCGCATGAGCGAGGTGACCGTGGCCGAGGGCGCGACCGTCGGCCCGCACGGGATCGTGCTGCCCGGCGCCAGCGTCGGCGCGCGCACCACCGTGGGCCCGGGTTCGCTGGTGACCCGCGGCGACGCCGTCCCGGCCGACAGCCGCTGGCTGGGCAACCCGATCGCGGCGTGGCGGGCGTGAGCCGCGCCGACTACACGCTCGGCCACGGCAGCGACGACTACCGGGTCACGCACTACGACCTGGAGCTGGACTACAAGATCGGGCCGAACAGGCTGAGCGCGCGAGCGGCCCTGTCCGCGGTCGCGGCTGGCGAGCTGAGCCGGATCCCGCTCGACCTGGCCGGGTTCGCGGTCAAGGGTGTGCGCGTGGACGGGCGGACCGCGAAGTTCACCCACCGCGGCGGCAAGCTGGTGGTGCGCCCGGTGCGGCCGGTGCGCGGGGAGTTCACTGTCGAGGTGCGCTACTCCGGCAACCCGCGGCCGGTCGCGAGCCGGTGGGGCGAGATCGGCTGGGACGAGCTCACCGACGGCGCGCTCGTGGCGAGCCAGCCCACCGGGGCGCCGTCCTGGTTCCCGTGCAACGACCGGCCCGGCGACAAGGCGTCCTACCGCGTCGCGCTGACCACCGCGTCGGCCTACACGGTGCTGGTGACCGGCGACCTCGTCACCCGCCGCGCCGGGGGCAGTGCGACGACGTGGGTGTTCGAGCGGCGCGAGCCCACCGCGCCGTACCTGATGAGTGTCCAGATCGGACGGTACGACGAGCTGATCCTCGATGGCGTGCAACGAATCGCGCTGCCCCGGCGGTTGCGTGCCGCGGCCGCGCACGACTTCGGGCGCCAGTCGGAGATGATGCGCAGGCTCACCGAGTGGTTCGGGCCGTACCCGTTCGGCGAGTACGTCGTGGTGGTCACCGACGACGACCTGGACGACCCGATCGAGGCGCAGGGCATGGCGATCTTCGGCGCCAACCACGTCGACGGCCGCCGCACGTTCGAGCGGCTGGTGGTGCACGAGCTGGCGCACCAGTGGTTCGGCAACAGCCTCACCGTCGCCGGCTGGCGGCACATCTGGCTCAACGAGGGCTTCGCGACCTACGCGGAGTGGCTGTGGTCGGAGGCCTCCGGCGGCCCGTCCGCGGAGGCGCTGGCGCGCGACTGGCGGTCCCGCGCCGGCACCGACGTGGCGATCGGCGACCCGGGCGTGGCGCGCCTGTTCGACGAGCAGGTCTACAAGCGCGGCGGCCTGGTCCTGCACGAGTTGCGCGGCCGGGTCGGCGACGAGGTGTTCTTCGGCCTGCTGCGGACCTGGGTGGCCGGGCATGCGCACGGCACCGTCACCACCGAGGACTTCATCGCGCACGCGGAGCGCGCCGCCGGTGTGCCGCTCCGTGACGAGTTCGCCTCCTGGCTCGGCTGAGCCACCGCGATCCCGCACCCGGCGTAGCTTCGCCCGTTCCTGGCCGTCTGAGCAGCGAGGACGTCCCTTTCGGGCAACGTGCCGTCGCCGTTCGTCCCGCTCCCGCCACGGCTTGAGGATCGCGGCCCTTTTGTTACCGGAACGTGTCGGATCGGGCTTCCCCTCACACGCGGTCACGACGTATGTTGTCGGCCACAACATTCAAATGTTGTGAGTCACAACATTCCTGCCAAGGGGACGCAATGAAGCGGAGAAAGACCCTCGCGCTGGCCGCCGCGGGCACCGGGCTCGTCCTGGCGCTGACCGCGTGTGGAGCGAACAGTGCCAACAACAACAGCGGTGGGAGCGGCGGGTCGGACAACGGCGGCCCGAAGGTCGGCGTGATCCTGCCCGAGACCGCGACCTCGGCCCGCTGGGCCGGGTTCGACCAGCCGATGCTCCAGTCGGCCCTCACGAAGGCCGGGCTCAGCCCGATCATCGAGAACGCCCAGGGTGACAACCAGCGGTTCGCGCAGCAGGCCGACAGCATGCTCAGCCAGGGCGTCAAGGTCCTGATCATCGCCGCGCCCAGCGGTGACGTCGGCGCCACGGTCGAGCAGAAGGCCAAGCAGCAGGGCGTGCCGGTCATCAACTACGACCGCCTCAACCTCGGTGGCAGCGCCGACTACTACGTCAGCTTCGACAACGTCCAGGTCGGCCGCCTGCAGGGCCAGGCGCTCGCGGACGCGCTGAAGAACAAGCCCGGCGCCCAGGTCATCGAGATCGAGGGCTCGCCGACGGACAACAACGCGACCCTGTTCTACAACGGGCAGCAGGAGATCCTCGGCCCGCTCTACAGCTCGGGCGGGCTGAAGAAGGTCGCCAGCCAGCGCATCGACAAGTGGGACAACGCGGTCGGCGGCGCGACCTTCGAGCAGTTCCTGTCCGCCAACGGCGGCAAGGTCGACGGTGTGCTGGCCGCCAACGACGGCATGGCCGGCGCCGTGATCACGGTGCTGCAGAAGAACGGCCTCGCCGGCTCGGTCCCGGTCACCGGCCAGGACGCCAGCGCCGCGGGCCTGAAGTCCATCCTGCAGGGCCAGCAGTACTCGACGGTGTTCAAGCCGATCCAGCAGGAGGCCGACGCCACCGCGCAGCTGGCCGCCGCGCTGGTCAAGGGCGACACGGCGGGCGCCGACGCCATCGCCAAGCAGACCTCCACCGACCCGACCGGCAACCGCACGGTCAAGTCGGTGCTGCTGCAGCCGTTCTCCATCACCAAGGAGAACGTGAAGATGGTGGTCGACCAGGGTTACGTCAAGGCGAGCGAGATCTGCGGCGGCGACACCGCCCCGGTCTGCCAGCAGCTGGGCATCTCCTGACGGCACGCGGAGCATGGGGGCGCGTGGTCCGGAAACCCCGGACCACGCGTCCCCTCCACGCGTGTCTCCCACGGATAGCGGAGGTTCTTCCATGAACGAGCCCGTCCTCGCGCTGCGAGGCGTCAACAAGAGCTTCGGGCCGGTGCACGTCCTGCACGACGTGGACTTCCAGGTGCGCGCGGGGGAGGTCACCGCGCTGGTCGGCGACAACGGCGCCGGGAAGTCCACGCTCGTCAAGTGCATCGCGGGCATCCACCCGATCGACAGCGGTGAGGTCCTCTTCGAGGGCAAGCCGGTCCACATCCACAACCCGCGCGAGGCGGCCGCCCTCGGCATCGAGGTCGTCTACCAGGACCTCGCGCTGTGCGACAACCTCGACATCGTCCAGAACATGTTCCTCGGCCGCGAGCGCAACCAGCGCGGGCTGCTCGACGAGGCGGCGATGGAGCTGGCCGCGCGCAAGACCCTGGCGTCGCTGTCGGTGCGCACCGTCAAGTCGGTCCGCACGCCGGTGTCGTCGCTGTCCGGCGGGCAGCGGCAGACCGTCGCGATCGCCAAGGCCGTGCTGTGGAACAGCAAGGTGGTGCTGCTCGACGAGCCGACCGCCGCGCTCGGCGTCGCGCAGACCCGGCAGGTGCTCGACCTGGTGCGGCGCCTGGCCGAACAGGGCCTCGGCGTGGTGCTGATCAGCCACAATATGAACGACGTGTTCGAGGTGGCCGACCGGATCGCCACCCTCTACCTCGGCCGGCTGGCCGCCGACGTCGCCACCAAGGACGTCACGAACAGCCAGGTCGTCGAACTGATCACCGCGGGCCGGTCCGGCGACCTCGGCCTGGCCCGCCCCGAGACCGCGGCCGTGTGAGGAAAGAAGTGGCCATGACTGAAACCCCCACGAAGCCCGGCGGCCAGCCCCCGGCGGCGATCTCGGACTTCGGTATCGACACCACCTCGCGGTCCACCCGCGAGGCCATCGGCGACTACTTCGGGCGCCTGCGCGGCGGCGAGCTGGGCGCGCTGCCCGCGCTGCTCGGCCTGCTGGTGCTGGTGCTGGTGTTCACCGGGCTCTCGGACACCTTCCTGTCCCTGAACAACATCGCGAACCTGTTCGCGCAGGGCGCCGGGCAGACCATCATCGCGATGGGCATCGTGCCCGTGCTGCTGCTCGGCGAGATCGACCTGTCCGCGGGCACCGCGTCCGGCCTGGCCGCGTCGGTGATGGCGCTGCACTTCACGCAGGACGGCAACCTGCTCGGCAACTTCGGCAGCACGGTGTTCTACGGCTTCATCGTCGGCTCCATCGTGGCGGCGGCGCTGTGCGTGTGGATGCGCGTCTGGATCGGCGCGGTGCTCGCGCTCGTCGTGCCGGTGTTCCTGCTCGCCGGGTTCCCCGCGAACCCGTGGATCGAGATCGTGCTGGCGATCTGCGTCGGCGTCGTCATCGGCACCCTGACCGGCACCATCGTGGCCAAGATCGGCATCCCGTCGTTCGTGGTGACCCTGGCGCTGTTCATCGGCTGGTACGGGCTGCTGCTGCAGCTGGTCGGCGAGGGCGGCACGATCTCCATCCGGCAGAGCGACGTGCTGTACCAGGTGGCCAACGGCAACCTGTCCATCCTGGCCGGCTGGATCATGTTCGCGCTCGCCGCGGGCGGGTACGCCGCGGTGGTCCTGACCCGCCACTTCGGACGGTTGCGGCGCGGACTGGTGGCGCAGCCGACGACGATCGTGGTCGTCAAGGCGGGCGCGGTGCTGGTGCTCGGCGCGGTCGCGACCTACCTGCTCAACACCAACCGCTCGCCCAACCCGAACCTGACCACGATCGCCGGCGTGCCCTACGTCGTCCCGATCGTGCTGGTGTTGCTGGTGGCAGGCACGTTCGTGCTGGACCGCACCCGCTACGGGCGGCACATCTACGCGGTCGGCGGCAACAAGGAGGCCGCGCGGCGCGCCGGCATCAAGGTCGACAAGATCCGGATGAGCGTGTTCGTGATCTGCTCGGCGGTCGCGGCGATCGGCGGCATCGTCTACAGCTCCAAGGTCGGCGCCGTGGACGGCAACTCCGGTGGCGGCAACACGCTGCTGTTCGCCGTCGGCGCGGCGGTCATCGGTGGCACGTCGCTGTTCGGCGGCCGCGGACGGCTGCGCGACGCGGTGATCGGTGGTCTCGTGCTGGCGACCGTCCAGAACGGCCTCGGCCTGCTCGGGTTCCAGGCGGCTACGGTTAACATCATCACCTGCCTGGTCCTACTGGTGGCGGCAGCCGTCGACGCGCTTTCCCGCAAGCGTGCCGCGGTCGCGCGCTGAGGCACGGGTGAGGACCGCCGACCACCGGCCAGCAGGGAAGCGCAGGTGACGACCACACCGACCGCGGGCACCCGCCCCGACGACGTGCGCCGGCACAACAGGGCCGCCCTGTTGCGCCGGCTGCACGTCCATGGTCCGTCCACACGGGCCAGTCTCGCCACCGACCTCGGGCTGAACCGCAGCACGATCAAGGCCCTGGTGGACGGGCTGGCCGAGGACGGGCTCGTCGAGGAGCGGGTGCCGGCCCAGCGCAGCGGGGCGGGCCGCCCGTCCCTGCTGGTGCTGCCGCAGCCGCAGGCCGCGGTGGTGCTGGCGATCGACATCCGGGTGGAGCGGGCCGGGATGGCGCTGGTCGGGATCGGCGGCGAGATCCTCGGGCGGGGCGGGTGGAACATCCGCTCCACCACCAACGACCCGCGTGAGGTGTTCACCAAGATCGTCGACACGGCGGGCCCGCTGATCGACGAGCTGGGCGTGCACCCGGTCGCGGCCGGCGTGTCGGTGCCGGGCGTGGTGCGGCACCAGGACGGGTTCGTGCACGAGGCGCCGAACCTGCACTGGACCGACATCCCGCTCGGCGCGTGGCTGTCGCGGGCCCTGCAGCTGCCGGTGCACATGGGCAACGACGCCGAGCTGGGTGCGCTCGCCGAGCACCTGCGCGGGGTGGCGCGCGGCTACGACGACCTCGTCTACATCGGCGCGGAGGTCGGTGTCGGCGGCGGCGTGATCTCCAACGGGGTGTCCATGCGCGGCGCCGGCGGGCACCACGTGGGCGAGGTCGGGCACATGGTGGTGCGGCCGCAGGGGCGGCAGTGCTACTGCGGATCGCACGGCTGCTGGGAAACCGAGGTGGGGGAGCGGGCGCTGGCGCGGGCGCTGGGGCTGGACGAGGACAGCCCGGTCGGCGCGATCGTGCACGAGCTGCGGCTGCTCTCGGCCGACGGCGAGGCGCCGGACGTGCTCGCGGAGTTCACCGAATGGCTCGCGCTCGGGCTCGGCAACGTGGTCAACCTGCTGTGCCCGCAGCTGGTCGTGCTGGGCGACCTGTTCACCGCGCTGCCCCCGGCGCTGGTCGAGCACGTGGAGCGAACGGTGCGGCAGCGGAGCCTGGTGAGCCGGGCCCTCGCCGGGACGCGGGTCGCGACGTCGGCGCTGGGCACGGACGCGAAGCTGCTGGGCGCCGCGGAGCTGGCCTTCGAGACGGTGCTCGCGGACGGTTGAGCCGGGCGGGCGCGCGCGGGCTGGGGGCGGAACTGGCGCGGCGGTCGGTGCGGCGGGGGTCGCTGCTGGGTGCCGCGGACTGGCGTTTCGAGACGGTGCTTGCGGACGGTTGAGCCCGGGCGGGTGCGCCGAGTTCAGGCTGGCCCCGGTCGGGCGGAAACCCTGGTTGCGGGCGGCGAGCGCGTAGGTGGTTGTCGGTTTCCTGACCGCGCATCGCGAGACGTTGCGGCACTCGGGTGCCGGGCTGGGTGCCGGCTGCTGGGTGGCTCGGGAAGCAGCCCGCCATCGGTGCTACCGCCTGACACGGGCAGGAAAAACAGCGGTTCGCGGGGATGGGTGCGAACCGCTGCTTTCCCTTCGGATGCCGGAGGCAACTACCGTCCGGCGGCGTAGCCCTGCATGCCTCGCGGGTTCGAACCCGCGGACAGCACACCGGTTTCCGGGTCGCGGGCGACCGCGCACAGGCGGCCTTCCGACCACGGGTCGGCGACCTCGACGTCGTGCCCGCGCCGCCGCAGTTCCGCGATCACGGGATCGCCGATGCGGGATTCCACGGTGACGCTGCCCGGTTTCATCGAACGCGGGTAGAACGAGCTCGGGAAACTGTCCGTGTGCCAGTTCGGCGCGTCGATGGCGCCCTGCAGGTCGAGGCTGCCGCGCACCTTCCCGCGCAGCGCGACGGCGAGGAAGAAGTGCACGCTCCACTGGTCCTGCTGGTCCCCGCCGGGCGTGCCGAACGCGAGCACCGGCACGCCGTCGCGCAGCGCCATCGACGGGGACAGCGTCGTGCGCGGGCGGCGGCCGGGCACCAGCGAATTGGGCAGCCCCTCGTCCAGCCAGGACATCTGCAGCCGGGTGCCCAGCGGGAAACCCAGGGCCGGGATGACCGGGTTGGACTGCAGCCAGCCGCCGCTCGGGGTGGCGGCGATCATGTTGCCCCACCGGTCGGCCACGTCGAGGTGGCAGGTGTCGCCGCGGGTGGCGCCGTCCTTGGCGACGGTCGGCTCACCGGCGCCCGCGGCGGGTGGCGGCGGGACCGCGCCGCCGACCGACAGTTCGGCCTGCTTGCTCAGCCGCGGCCGTCGCCCGTCCGGCGAACCCGGCCGCAGCTCCGTCGAGGCCCGCTCGCCGATCAGGGCGCGGCGGGATTCGTTGTAGGACGCGGAAAGCAGGGTGTCCACGGAGACGTCCGCGCTGTCGCCGTACCACGCCTCGCGGTCGGCCATGGCGAGCTTGGTGCCCTCGATCAGCGTGTGCAGGTACTCCGGCGTGCCGTACTCGAGGCCGTCCGGCAGCAGGGCGAGCTGCTGCAGGAACGACGGCCCCTGGCTCCACAGGCCGCACTTGGCGACCGTCCAGCCCTGCCAGTCGTAGGTGACCGGGTCCTCGTAGCCGGCTTCGAACGCGGCGAGGTCGTCGGCGGTGAGGGTGCCGGCGTGCCGCTCCCCGGAGGTGTCCATGGTCGGCCGGGCAGCGGCCTCGGCGATCGCCTCGGCGATGAAGCCCTCGCGCCAGATCCGGCGGGCGGCGTCGATCTGCGTCTCCCGGCCCGCGCCGGCGGCCTCGGCCTCGGCGATCACGCGCCGCCAGGTCGCGGCCAGCGCCGGGTTGCGCAGCATCTCGCCGGGCGCCGGCGGGCGCCCGGCGCGCAGGTACACCTCCGCAGAGCTGGTCCATTCGGTCTCGAACAGCTCCCGCACGCTGGCCACGGTCGAGCCGATCCGCTCCACCGCCGGGTGCCCGTTCTCGGCGTAGCCGATCGCGTATCTCAGCACCTCGGCCAGCGTCTTCGTGCCGTGGTCGCGCAGCAGCAGCATCCACGCGTCGAACGCGCCGGGCACGGCGGCGGCCAGCGGACCGGTGCCGGGCACCAGGTCCAGGCCGAGCGAGGTGTAGTGCGCGACCGTCGCCCCGGCCGGGGCCGGACCCTGCCCGCACAGCACGCGCGGCGCCTGCCCGGCGGGCGCGAGGATGATCGGGACCTCGCCGGCGGGGCCGTTCAGGTGCGGTTCGACGACGTGCAGCACGAACCCGGCGGCCACGGCCGCGTCGAAGGCGTTGCCGTCGTCCTCCAGCACCGCCATCGCGGTGGCGGAGGCGAGCCAGTGGGTCGACGACACCATGCCGTGGGTGCCTTGCAGCGTGGGGCGGGTGGTGAACACGGTCCGAGTAGACACCCTCGACCGGGTGAACGTCCAAGACATCTGTGACACCATCCCCATAGCTGTTCGCTATGGATGGGAGCGTGGTGGAACGCCGCCAGCTGGAGTACTTCGTCGCGATCGTCGAGCACGGCGGGTTCACCGCGGCGGCCAGGGCACTGCACGTCGCGCAGCCCTCGCTGTCCCGCTCGATCGGCAAGCTCGAACACGAGCTGGGCGTCACGCTGTTCCACCGGGTCGGGCGGCACGCCGTGCTGAGCACCGCCGGGGAGGCGCTGGCCGACCGGGCCCGGCTGGTGCTGCGCGACCTGGACGCGTTGCGGGCCGCGGCGGGCGCGATCGGGGACGGGGCGGCTGGGCGGGTGGACGTCGCCGCGACCTCGTCGTCCGGGCTGGAACCGGTGACCAGCGTGATCGCCGAGCTGGCCCGGCGGCACCCGGGGGTCACCGTCAGCACGTCGTCGGCGATGTCGGCGGCCGAGGTGGTCGCGATGGTGCTGCAGGGCCGGTGCGAGGTCGGGGTATGCGGTAGCGCGGAGCGCCCGTCCGGGCAGGGGCTGGTGACGCACCACCTGCGGGACGAGGAGTTCCTGCTGGTCGTGCCGCCGGGCGCCCTGGACGTGCCGGGGCCGTCGGTGGGCCCGGAGGTGCTGCGCGGCATGCGGTTCGTGGTCACCAAGCCGGCCACGGCGGTGCGGGCCCTGTTCGACCGGCTGGCCGCGACCGTCGGGGACATGACGATCGCGGCCGAGGCCGGGGACCGGGGCATGGTGCTGCCGATGGTGCTCAAGGGCATCGGCGCCGGCCTGATGCCGGACGGCTGGTCGGACCTGGCGCTGCGGGCGGGCGCGGACGTCTACCGGTTCGACCCGCCGGAGCGGCTGCCGCAGTGGCTGGTGCACCGCGGCGGCCCGCTCACCGCGGCGACGCGCGCGTTCATCGACACGACGCTCGGGACTGCCCCGGCGGGTCAGGACTCCATGGCGGCCCGGTCGGAGTCGCTGCGGAGCACGCAGAACTCGTTGCCCTCGGGGTCGGCGAGGACGGCCCAGCCGGACCCGTCCGGGTTCCGGTGATCGGCGACGAACGTGGCGCCGAGGCCCAGCAGCCGCGCCACCTCCACCTCGTGCGAGGTCTCCGGGCGCAGGCACAGGTGGATCCGGTTCTTGATCGTCTTGGGCTCCGGCACCTGGTTGAAGTGCAGCACCGGACCCTCCGCGAGCAGCACCTGCGTCTCCGGGTCGCCCGGCCGGTCTTCCGGGTGGGGCGGACGGCCGGTCACCGCGCTCCAGAACCGGGCCAGCTCGTAGGCGTCCGCGCAGTCGATCGCGACGTTCTGCAATACCGAGACCATGCGCCGAGCTTCCCCGATCAGCCGAGGTCGCGGCGCAGCAGGTCCTCCTCGGTTTCGCGGCGCACGAGCACGCGTGCTGCGCCGCCGGCGACGGCGACCAGCGGCGGGCGGCCCACCAGGTTGTAGTTCGACGCCAGCGCGTGGTGGTAGGCGCCGCTCACGGGCACCGCCACTAGGTCGCCGGGGCGGATGTCGGCGGGCAACGGCACGTCCTCGGCCAGCACGTCCCCGGCCTCGCAGTGCCTGCCGGCGATGGTCCACGGGCGGCGCGGCGCCTTGGTGTGCCGTCCGACGAGCCGGGCGGTGTAGCGCGCGCCGTACAGCGCCGGGCGCGGGTTGTCGCTCATGCCGCCGTCGACCGCGACGAACCCAATCTTCACCGCGGCCACCCGGTACAGCGTGATCCCGGCGGTCGCGACGAGCCAGCGGCCGGGTTCCAGCACCAGCCGCGGCACCGGGATCCGGTGGCGGTCGCACTCCAGGCGCAGCGTGCCCAGGATCCGGCGGGCGGCGCCGGTCAGGTCGAAGGCCCGCTCGCCGGCGCGGTAGGGGACGGCGAAGCCGCCGCCCAGGTCGAGCTGGTCCAGCATCACCCCGTGCCGCTCGCGGACCTGGGCGAGCAGGCGCACCATGCGGCGCACGGCTTCGGCGTACGCGCCGGTGTCGCGCACCTGGGAGCCCAGGTGGCAGTGCAACCCGGCGGCGCGCAGGCCCGGCTGGGCGAGGACCTGCCCGACGGCGTCCAGCGCGGCGCCGGAGGCGAGGGAGAACCCGAACTTCTGGCCCTCGACGGCGGTGGCCAGCGCGCGGTGCGTGTGCGCGTCGACGCCGGGGGTGACCCGCACCAGGACCCGTTGCCCGGCGGGGGCGAGCGCGGCGAGCTGGTCGATCTCGTCGGCCGAGTCGGCGACGATCCGCCCGGCGTGCGCGGTGAACGCGGCCTTGAGGTCCTCCGGGGTCTTCACGTTGCCGTGCACCAGGATCCGCTCGCCCGGCACACCCGCCGAGCGCGCCATCGCGATCTCGCCCGCCGAGCACACGTCCGCACTGAAACCCAGCACCCGGAGCACGCCCCGCACCGGCAGGGCCTTGGTGGCGAACGCGATCTCGGCGTCCGGGAACGCGGCGCGCAGCGACTCGGCGCGGCCGCGGATCTCGGTTTCGTCGAAGACCTGTACCGGCGTGCCGAACCGCGCGGCGAGCCGCGTCAGGCGCACGCCGCCGCAGGTCAGGTCGCCGCCGCCGGCGAGGCGGGTCGTGCGCGGCCACAGGCCGGGTTCCAGCGGCGGTTCTCCGGCGAGCCCCACGCTGGGCAGCACGTCGGCGAGCGTCATGACGTCCTCCTTCGGTATCCCTGCACCGAAGGAGATCTCCGCGGCGGCCCGCGCGGACCCCGGGCTGACGCGGCGATGACACGGGGCGGCCCGGTCTTGATCCGGCCTTGACACCGGCGTGAGCCCGTTCACGCGGTCATACTGGCGGGCATGGACGCAGGCGAACTCAGGGAACTGCAGGCCCCGCTGAAGGAGCGCTACCGGGAGGACCCGGCACAGGCGCTGATCACCTTGCGCGCCAACGCGGAGCTCGACGGGCTGGGCATCTCGTGCAAGGTGGAGACCGGGCGGGCGGTGGTCGAGGCCGGCCTGCATCCGGCCACCGGCGGCGACGGCAGCCTCGCGTGCTCCGGCGACATGCTGCTGGAGGCGCTGGTCGCGTGCTCCGGGGTGACGCTGCGGGCGGTGGCGACGTCGCTGGGGCTGGAGATCCGCGGCGGGACCGTGCGGGCGGAGGGCGACCTGGACTTCCGCGGCACGCTCGGGGTCGACAAGTCCGCGCCGGTGGGGTTCCAGGCGATCCGGTTGTCGTTCGACCTCGACACCGACGCGTCCGAGGAGCAGCTCGCCACGCTGCGCAAGCTGACCGAGCGGTACTGCGTGGTGTATCAGACGTTGCGGACGCCGCCGGAGATCGAGGTGCGCCTCGCCTGACCCGGCTCGACGGTCCCGATGCCGTGCAGCACGTGGGCGAGGATCTCCGCGCCCCGCACGACGCGCGGGCCGGGGCGGTTGAAGTAGGACGGGCCGTCGAGGATCCACACCTGCCCGCCGCGCACCGCGGGCAGGTCCGCCCAGCCCGGTCGGCTCGTGAGCAGGCCGAGTTCGGCCTCGGTGCGCTCCGGCGGCAGGCCGCAGGGGAGCAGGAGGAGGACGTCGGGTGCCGCGGCGGTCACCTCGGCCCAGTCGATGGCCGTCGTGTGCTCGCCCGGCCGGGCGAGCAGGGGCTCCCCGCCGGCGGCGGCGATCTGTTCGGGCACCCAGTGGCCTGCCGGCCAGACCGGGTCGAGCCATTCGATCGCGGCGACCCGCGGCCGGGGCAGGTCCCGGGTCCGCTCCCGGAGGTCCGCGAGCCGGGCGCGCAGTTGCGTGTGTTTCGCGCGGGCGACGTCCGGCACGCCGAGGACGTCGCCGAGCAGCAGCAGGCAGTCCAGCACCTCGGCGAGCGTGCGGGGTTCGAGGCTCAGCACCCGCGGCCCGGCGTCCATCATCCGGACGGCGTCGGCGACCCGGCGGTAGGACACCGCGCAGACCTCGCAGAGGTCCTGGGTGAGCACGACGTCGGGCTGGAGCTCGGCGAGTTTCCCGGCGTCCAGGGCGTAGAGCGCGGAGCCGGCGTGGGCGCCGCCGACGGCCTGCGAGATCTCGCGGCTGCTCATCGAGGTGTGCAGCCCGCTGCTGGTGACCACGGGCACGTCCTCGATGCCCGGCGGCCAGTCGCATTCGTGCGTCCGCCCCACCAGCTGCCCGGCCAGCCCCAGCTCGGCCACCAGATCAGTGGCGGCGGGCAGCAACGAGACGATCCGCACGCTGCGAGCCTAGGCGGGACCGCCGCCCCGACGCCATGGGGCGCCGCCGGACGGGCAGGTGCCCTCGACGACCGTCGAAGACCGGCAAGCGGTGCTCGATCCGGTGGGTCCCGGGGCTGGCCGCACTCCTACGAGGAGAGTCCCGCTGCCGGGCGTTCCCAGCGCCGTTCCAGCGCTGCACGTGTGGCCGGGCTCGATCGACCGCCGCCGGACGGGGCGCATCGCCCGGTGCCGTCTGAACCATCAGCCCTGGCGGGACGCGAGCAGGTCCTCCACCGCCTTGGGCAGCGTCGTCTCGAAGTCCAGCAGCTTCGCCCAGTCCGGCTCGATCGTGATGACCACCATCTGCTCGTACAGCGCCCGCACGCCCTGCTCCCAGGACTCGAACACCTCGGCGGGTGTCACCTTCCGGGACGCCTCGATGTAGGCGCCGGGGACGCCGTCGACCAGTTCCAGGCGTGCGGTGCCGCGGATCAGCAGCACGCGCGGGGGCCACGGGTCCATGCGGTCGACGGTGATCGCCACTCGCGGGTTCCGGCGCAGGGCCGCGACCTTCGCCGACTTCGGCACGGTGGCCATGACCAGGTGCGAGCCGTCCCACCAGAACCCGATCGGGATGACGCGCGGCTCGCCGTCCAGTCCGTCGTACGCCAGCCGCGCGGGGATGTTCGACTCCAGCAGCTCCTGCGCGATCGGCTTGGCCAGTTCAGCGGTGACATCCATGTCCGTCTCCTCCGGTTCGGGGTGTGTCACGCCGGGGACGGAGCCGCTCCCGCGTTCTCGACATCGCTCACGCGAGAAGTGGCGCCAGTTGCCCGGCGTGGTCGCGCACCAGCGCCACCAGCTCGGCGTTCGGCTCGGCGACCCGTTCCGCGGGCCCGCTCACCGCGAGCCCGGCGACCAGCTCGCCGGTCACCACGTCCCGGATCGCCACCGCCAGGCAGCCCTTGCGTTCCAGCAGCTCACCGCACTGCCGGGCCAGCCCGTCGCGCGCGACCGCGGCCAGTTCGGCGTCCAGGCGGTCGGCGTCGACGATCGTCCGCTCGGTGAACGACCGCAGCTCCCGCACCACCGCGCGCCAGTCGGCCTGCTCGGCGAGCAGCAGCTTGCCCAGCGCGGAAACGTGCGGGTAGCGGGCGAGCAGCGCCCCGTCCGACGGCGGGTGGTCCGGGTCCGGGTCGACGAGCGTCAGCCGCCCGGTCCGGTAGGACGCCAGGTGCACACCCCACCGCACCCGCTGCCGCAGGTGCTCCACGATCGCCCTGGCCGCCGCGGGCGGGCGCACCGCCACCGGGGTCGCCAGCCGCCCGGCGCGCCGCCCCAGCGCGAACCCCCGCAGGTCCGGCAACCGCACCAGGTACTCCTCGCCGACGAGCAGGTTCAGCAGCCGGTAGGTCGTCGCCGGGGGCAGCTTCAGCGCGGCCGAAATCTCCTTCGCCGTGACACCCGGCCCGGCCGCCACGACCTCCTCCAGCACCGCCAGCGCGCTGCGGACCGCCTTCGGCTGGCGGCCGGACAGCGGCGTCTCCGGGCTCACCGCTCGCCGCCGAGCAGGTCGGCCTCGGACGTCTCGTCGTAGATGCCGATCCGCGCCAGGTCCCGTGGCCGCCGACGGCGCAGCCAGGCGAACCAGGCCAGGCCGGCGAGCGCGCACAGCCCGAACACCGCCGGGTACGGGCCGCCCAGGTTGTCGACCGTGAACACGACCAGCGCCGCCAGCAGCGCGGGCGCGGTGATCGCGCCGACCACCAGCGCCCCGCGGGTCAGCTCGCCGATGCGGTACAGGAACACCGGCGCCGCCACGCACACCAGCAGGTACGCCACCAGGTAGCCGAACACCGCGACGTTGAGCAGCGTGACGAACACCGACGTGGTGCTCATCCCGGCGGCCATCAGCACGATCGGCACCACCGCGACCGGCGGCAGCACGGCCAGGATCGCGACGTGCGGGGTCCGGTACCGCGGATGCGTCCGGCCCAGCGCGGCCGGTGCCACGCCCTCGCGTCCCATGGACAGCAGCACCCGCACCAGCGCGCTGCCGGTCGCCAGCGTGCACGCGAGGAACGACGCGGCGATGCCGAGGTCGAGCAGGTAGGACAGCCACGGCAGCTGCTGCAGCGCGGCCAGCGTGCTGACCGGCTCGGCCTGCCCGGCGAGCCCGCCCGGCAGCGCGCCCAGCCCGATGACCTGCGTATACGCCGCCACCAGGTACAGCACGCCGCACAGCGCGGCCGTGCCCTGCACCGCCCGCGGCACCGTGCGGAACGGCCGCCGGGCCTCGACCCCGTAGGACGCCGCCGCCTCGAACCCGATGAACGCGCCGAGCGCGGGCAGCACCCCGGCCGCGATCCCGCCGACGCCCCGGTCCGGCGCGGTCGGCGCCAGCCCGGGGCCGACCCTGGCCAGCAGCAACCCGAACACCACCAGCATCAGCGAGATCGACACGGCCTCGGCGACGAGCACCACCGTCGCCGACAACCGCACACCCCGCAGCACGCACGCCGTCGCCAGCCCGCCCAGCACCAGCACGAGCACCGCGACCAGGCCCCAGCCCAGGTCCAGCCCGGCGCGCCGTAACAGGTCCTGCAGGTAGACGCCGGACCCGGTGAGCGCGGCCATCGTCAGCAGGCCGTAGCCGATCAGCAACGCGCAGCCGCACGCGAACGCCGCGGCCGGGCCGAGCCCCTTCGCGGTCAGGCTGTACAGCGACCCGGCCGCCGCCATGCGGCGCGTGAACTGCGCGATCCCCAGCCCGATGAGCAGCGCGAGCACGGTCGCGACGACGAACGACCACAGCACCCCGGTCCCGGCCCCGGCCGCGGCGACCGCGGGCGCGGCCGCCATGGCCGCCGACGGCGCCGCGGCCGAGATCGACTGCGCGAACACCTGCAGCGGACCGAGGTTGCGGCGGTCGAGCCCGGACATCGGGGACTCGCGCCGCAACGGCGGCAGCACCCGGGGTGGCACGGACATCCGGAATTTCCTCCTCTGTGGACGGTAACCCGGCACTGTAACTCCGGGGTTACGTCCGAGGACATGGCCGCGAGCGTCAAATGAGAAAAACGCCGGAGCCGTTCCCGCGTTGGGAGAACGCCCCGACGGGACTTCCCGGTGCCGGAGACCGGGGTTTGACCGGCGGCTGACGGCGGCGCAACGTTGCTGCTCAACGCTGTGCAGCCGTCACCGGAAATCCCCGCTGAGTCCCCGGAGGTCTCATGGATACGCCACGGTCGCTGACCGGTTCACTGGGCGCCGGCTCCATCGTCTTCATGGTCGTCGCGGCCGCCGCCCCGCTCACGGTGGTCGCCGGCAGCGTGCCGCTGGGCGTCGCGCTCGGCAACGGCGCCGCCTTCCCCGCCACCTTCGTGCTCTGCTGCGTGGTCCTGCTGCTGTTCGCGGTCGGGTTCTGCGCGATGAGCCGCCACGTGCCCAACGCGGGCGCCTTCTACGCCTACGTCCGCGAGGGGCTCGGCCGCGCGCCCGGCCTCGGCGCCGCGTTCCTCGCCCTGGTCACCTACACCGCGGTGCAGCTGGCTGTCTACGGCTACCTGGGCGCCGCCCTCGACGGCCTGGTCCAGCACTACGGCGGTCCCGCGCTGCCATGGTGGGTGTGGTCGCTGGCCGCGCTCGCCGTGGTGGGCCTGCTCGGCTACCGGCACATCGAGCTGAGCAGCAAGGTGCTCGGCGTGCTGCTGCTGTGCGAGGCCGGGATCGTGCTGGTCTTCGACGCGGTCGTGACCGTGCGCGGCGGGGACGGTGGCCTGTCGACGGCGTTCCTGCAGCCGGCGCAGATCGGCTCCGGCTCGGTGGGCATCGCGATCATGTTCGCCATCGCGAGCTTCATCGGGTTCGAGGCCACCGCGGTGTTCCGCGACGAGGCCCGCGACCCGGCCCGCACGATCCCGCGCGCCACCTACCTGTCGCTGCTGCTCATCGCCGGGTTCTACACGCTGTCCAGCTGGGCCGTCGTGTCGGCGTGGGGCGACACCGCCGCCGTGGAGCAGGCCGGCGCGGACCCGGGGAACATGCTGATCACCACGGTCGGCCGCTACCTGGGCACCGCGGGCGCCGACGTCGTGCAGGTCCTGCTGATCACCAGCCTGTTCGCCGCGCTGCTGTCGTTCCACAACGTCATCGCCCGGTACGCGTTCTCGCTCGGCAACTCCGGCGCGCTGCCCGCCGCGTGCGGCCGCAGCCACCACCGGCACGGTTCGCCGCACGTCTCCTCGCTCGCGCAGTCGGTCAGCGCGGTCGTGTTGATCGCGGTGTTCGCCCTGGCCGGGATGGACCCGGTCACCCAGGTGTTCTCGTGGATGGCCGGCACCGCGACCCTCGGCGTGCTCGTGCTCATGACGCTGACCTGCTTGGCCGTCGTGGTGTTCTTCCGCCGTACGCGGGTGGACCGGCGCGCCTGGCACACGTTCGCCGCGCCGGTGCTCGGCCTGGCCGGGCTGGCGGGCTGCCTGGTGCTGACCGTGCTCAACTTCCCGACGCTCATCGGCGGCTCGTTCGGCCTGGCCGCCGTCATCTTCGCCATCCTCGCCGGAGCGTTCGCCCTCGGGGCCGTGCTCTCGGCCGTTCTGCGCTCGCCCGCCACCGAACCCGCCATCGCCTGAAAGGATCGTCGATGACACTCGCCGAAGAACGCACCACCACGACGCACCCGCTCGACCCGATGACCGAGGACGAGGTCCGCGCGGTCCGGGAGGTGCTCAGCGCCGCCGGGCTGCTGGGGGAGTCCGTCCGGTTCGCCTTCCTGGTGCTGGAGGAGCCGGGCAAGGCCGTGGTGCGCGCGCACCAGCCGGGTGACGAGGTGGACCGCCGGTTCCGGGCGATCCTGCTCGACCTGGCCGACGGCTCGTCGAAGGACGTCGTCGTGTCGGCCACGCGGTCCACTGTGGACGAGGTGCGGGAGATCGATCCGGTCGCCGACGGCCAGCCGCCGATCATCGACACCGAGTTCGAGCTGATCGAGGACATTCTCAACGCCGAGCCGCGGTGGACCGACGCCCTGCGCAAGCGCGGCCTGGACCCCGCCACCGTGCGCGCGGTGCCGCTGTCCGCCGGTTCGTACGACCACCCCGGGGAGACCGGCCGCCGCGTCGTGCGGGCGCTGGGCTTCCAGCAGTTCCACGAGAAGGACCACCCGTGGGCGCACCCGGTGGACGGGCTGGTCGCCTACGTCGACCTCACCGCCCGCGCGGTGACGAACGTGATCGACCACCGGGAGCTGCCGGTGCCGCAGGAGCCGGGCAACTTCGACGACCCGGCGCAGACCGGGCCGCACCGCACCACGCTCAAGCCGATCGAGATCACCCAGCCGGAAGGCCCGAGCTACGCGGTCGAGGGCAGCCGGGTGCGGTGGGAGAACTGGGACCTGCGGATCGGCTTCAACGAGCGGGAAGGCCTGACCCTGCACGAGGTCTCGTTCCACGAGCGGCCGGTGCTGTACCGGGCGTCGGTGGCCGAGATGGTGGTGCCCTACGCCGACCCGTCGCCGGTGCGGTTCTGGCAGAACTACTTCGACTGCGGCGAGTACATGTTCGCCCGCTACACCAACTCGCTGGAGCTGGGCTGCGACTGCCTGGGCGAGATCCGCTACTTCGACGCGGTGGTGGCCGACGACCTCGGCGAGCCGCGCACCATCCGCAACGCGATCTGCATGCACGAAGAGGACTTCGGTGTGCTGTGGAAGCACAGCGACATGTTCGCCGGCTCGCACGAGACGCGGCGGCAGCGGCGGCTGGTGGTGTCGTTCTTCACCACGATCGGCAACTACGACTACGGCTTCTACTGGTACTTCTACCTCGACGGCACGATCGAGCTGGAGGCCAAGGCCACCGGCATCACCTTCACCTCGGCCTACCCGGCGGAGGGGCACGAGTACGCCACCGAGATGGCGCCCGGCCTGGGCGCGCCCTACCACCAGCACCTGTTCTGCGCGCGGCTGGACGTCAGCGTCGACGGCGACCGCAACGCCGTGGACGAGGTCGACGCGGTGCGCGTGCCGGTGAGCGAGGCCAACCCGTACGGCAACGCCTTCCGGGAGGCCCGCACGCGGTTGACCCGCGAGTCGGAGGCGGCGCGCGCGGCCGACAACACCCGCGGGCGCGTGTGGCACATCGTCAACCCGGACCGGCGGAACCGCTTCGGCCGCAACCCGGCCTACGTGCTCCACCCGGAGGGCCAGCCGACGCTGCTGGCGGACGAGTCCTCGTCGGTGCACGCGCGGGCCACCTTCGCGACGAAGCACCTGTGGGTGACCCGCTACTCGGACGACGAGCGCTACCCGGCCGGTGACCTGGTGAACCAGAACCCCGGCGGCGCCGGGCTGCCCGCGTGGACCGCGGCGGACCGCGACATCGACGGCGAGGACATCGTGCTGTGGCACACCTTCGGGCTGACGCACTTCCCGCGCCCGGAGGACTGGCCGGTGATGCCGGTGGACTACACCGGGTTCAAGCTCAAGCCGGTGGGGTTCTTCGACCGGAACCCGACGCTGGACGTGCCGCCGTCGACGGGCGGTCACTGCCACGGCGGGTGAGCCAGCGCGTGTGAGCCGGCAGGCCGTCGCCGCGGTCCCGGGCCTGGAGGAGGGCCTCGGTGAACGCGGCGACGGCCCGCGGGCGCGGCCGGGACGGGTCGCGGACCAGCGCGATCGTGCGTTCGGCGCGCGGCCCGTCCAGCGGCAGGCTGCGCAGCCCGGCGAAGGCCACCAGCGGCAGCACGAGGCCGGGGATCGCGGAGACACCCAGCCCGGCGGCGGCGAGCCCGGCGACCGCGGCGATGTTGCGTGCTTCGATCGTGTGGCCGGGCGCCACCCCGGCCTCGGCGAGCGCGTGGTCGACCAGCGGGCGGATGCTGCTGCCGGGGGAGAACGCGATGAACGGCTCACCCTGGATCCGTTGCCAGGACAGGTTTTCCGCGTCCGCGAAGGGGTGGCCGGGCGGGAAGACGCAGCAGCACTCGTCGGCGGCCAGCGGCTGCACCTCCAAATCGTCCGGGGGCTCGCCGACGACGGTGACCGCGAGGTCCACCGCGCCCGCGCGCACCCGGGCGAGCACCTCCTCCGACAGGCAGTCCTCGATGGACAGTTCGACGTCCGGCAGCTCCCGCCGGTAGCGCGCGATGACCGGGGGCAGCAGGATCGCCGCCAGCGACGGCAGCGTCGCCACCCGGACGTGCCCGCGGGTGCCGGCGAGGAACCCGGTGAAGTGCCGCAGCCCGGCGTCGAACGAGGCCAGCACCTCCCGCGCGATCCGGGTGAACTCCACGCCCTCCGCGGTCGGCACGAGCCGCCGGGTGGTCCGCTCGAACAACGCGACCCCCACCTTGCGCTCCACCTCGGCGACCGTGCGGCTCAGCGACGACTGGGCCAGGTGCAACCGCTGGGCGGCCGTGGTGAACCCGCCGGCGTCGGCCACCTCGACCACGGCCCGGAGCTGCTGCACCGTCAGATCCATGCGCATGGTGCATGAGTCTATGCCGAACTCTTGTTTGACCTCGATAGCTGTGATGCCGCAGAGTCGGCAGACGTCACCGTCGACAGCGCACTGGAGGTCCACGAGATGCTTGCCCTGGCGGGCTTTCTGACGATCGGCGTGTTCCTCGCCGGGGTGCTCTCGCGCCGGGTCTCGGTCCTGCTCGCGCTGACCGTCGTGCCGGTCGTCGCCGCGCTCGCCGTGGGCGCGGCCCCGCGCCTGGGCGAGCTGATCGGCAAGGGGCTCACCACCGTCGCCCCGGTCGCGATCATGATCACCTTCGCGGTCCTCTACTTCTGCCTGATGATCGACGCCGGCCTGTTCGACCCGGCCGTGCGGCGGATCCTGCGGTGGGCGGGCGGTGACCCGCTGAAGATCACCGTCGGGACCGCGGCGCTCACCGTGCTGGTCGCCCTCGACGGCGACGGCGCTTCGACGTTCCTGATCACGGTGTCCGCCCTGCTCCCGCTCTACCAGCGGATGGGGATGCGCCGGCTGGTGCTGGCGGGGGTCGTCGCACTCGGCGCCGGGGTGATGAACCTGGTGCCGTGGGGCGGCCCGACCGCGCGGGCGATGGCCGCGCTGGACGCCGACAGCGGCCGCATCTTCCTGCCGCTGCTGCCCGCGATGCTGGCCGGGATCGCGTGGGTGCTCGTCGCCGCGTGGCTGATCGGCCGCGCCGAGCGCAAGCGGATCGGGGTGCTCGACCTGGACGGCCCGGCCGCCGCGGTGGAACGCACCCGGGCCGAGCGCGTCCGGTACTGGGCCAACGTCGTGCTCACCCTCGCGCTGGTGGCCGCCCTGCTGGCCCAGGTGGCGAAGCTGGAGGTGCTGTTCGTCGGCGCGTTCGTGCTCGCCCTGCTGATCAACCGTCCGAAGTGGAGCCAGCAGCAGGAGCTGTTCGAGAAGCACGGGCACAACGTGGTGCTGGTGACCACGATGATTTTCGCCGCCGGTGTGTTCACCGGGATCCTGTCCGGCACCGGGATGATCGAGGCGATGGCGCGGGCCCTGGTGAGCGTCGTGCCGGACTGGGCGGGCGGCGCGCTGCCCGCGCTGACCGCGTTGACCGGGATGCCGCTGAGCCTCGTGTTCACCCCGGACGCCTACTACTTCGGCGTGATGCCGGTGCTCGCCGAGACCAGCGCCGCGCTCGGCGGCGACCCGGCCGAGATCGCCCGAGCCGCGCTGCTCGGGCAGATGACCACCGGGTTCCCGCTCAGCCCGCTGACCGCGTCCACGTTCATCCTCGTCGGCATGGCGGGCGTGGACCTGGGCGAACACCAGCGGTTCGCCTTCAAGTGGGCGTTCGGGACCACCGTCGTGATGACCGCCGTCGCCCTGGCCGTGGGCGCGATCTAGGGGAGAGCATGGACTGCGTACGGATCGGCGGGGGAGCCGGCTTCGCGGGGGACCGGTTCGAGCCCGCGGAAGCGCTCGCCCGCGACGGGGAACTCGACGACCTGGTGCTGGAATGCCTGGCGGAGCGCACGATCGCGCTCGGCCAGCAGCGCAGGCTGGCCGACCCGACGGCGGGGTACGACCCGCGGCTGGTCGCCCGGTTCGAACGGCTGCTGCCGCTCTGCGCCGCGCGGGGCGTGCGGGTGATCACCAACATGGGCGCGGCGAACCCGCTCGCCGCCGGCCGGGTGACGGCGGACCTGGCCGGGCGCCTCGGCCTCGGGCTGACCGTCGCGGTCGTGACCGGCGACGACGTGCTCGACCGGATCGACCCGTCCGCACCGGCCCTGGAGACCGGGCGGCCGCTGGCCGCGCACGGGGAACTGGTGTCCGCCAACGCCTACCTCGGCGCGGAGCAGATCATGCCGGCGCTGGAGACCGGTGCGCACGTGGTGCTCACCGGCCGCGTCGCCGATCCCTCGTTGTTCACCGCGCCACTGGCCCAGCGGCTCGGGTGGGACCTGCGTGACGCCTCGGCGATGGCCGCCGGGACCGTGGCCGGGCACCTGCTCGAGTGCGCCGGGCAGCTCACCGGCGGGTACTTCGCCGACCCCGGCCGCAAGGACGTGCCCGGACTGGCCGAGCTGGGATTCCCGTACGCCGACGTGACCGCTGACGGCGACGTGGAGGTGTCGAAGCTGCCCGGCACCGGCGGTCTGGTCTCCCGCGCGACGGTGCGGGAGCAACTGCTGTACGAGGTCACCGACCCGACGGCCTACCTGACCCCGGACGTCACGCTCGACCTGCGCGAGGTGACCGTCGCCGAGACCGGGCCGGACCGGGTGGCGGTGCGCGGCGCGGTCGGGCGGGTGCGGCCGGAGAAGTTCAAGGTCAGCGTCGGCTACCGCGCCGGGTGGCGGGCCGAAGCCGGGATTTCCTACGCCGGACCGGGCGCCCGGGCCCGCGCCGAACTGGCCGGTGAGGTGGTCCTGCGGCGGCTCGCGGGCACCCGGGTGCGGGCCGACGTGCTGGGCGCGGAGGGGTCGCCGGAGTGCCGGCTGCGGATCGCCGCGTCGGCGGCGGACCGGGCGGCGGCCGAGGTCGTGTGCCACGAGGTGGAGGCGCTCTACACGAACGGGCCTGCCGGGGGCGGAGGCGTCCGGACGGCCGTGACGGAGGTGATCGGGATCGTGTCCACGTTGATCGACCGCGACCGGGTCGAGCCGGCGGTGACCGTGATCGGGGGGCATGCGTGCGGGTGATGTTGCACGAGGTCGCGCACTGCCGCGCCGGCGACAAGGGCGACACGTCGATCCTGTCGCTGTTCCCCTTCGACGACCGGCATTTCGCGGACCTGGAGCGCGAGGTCACGGCGGAGCGGGTGCGCGAACACCTCGCTGGTCAGGTGCGCGGCGAGGTGGTGCGCTACGTGCTGCCGAAGCTGTGCGCGCTGCAGTTCCGGTGCCGCCAGGCGCTCGACGGCGGGGTGACGACGTCGCTCGCGCTGGACACCCACGGCAAGGGGCTGAGTTCGCGTCTGCTGGCGATGGAGATCGAGCTGTCCGGCTAGCCTGGGTGGCGTGTCTGCGGACGACTGGGTCCTGCACGTGGACCTGGACCAGTTCATCGCGGCGGTCGAGGTCGCCCGGCACCCCGAGCTGCGCGGGAAACCGGTCGTGGTCGGCGGGAACGGGGACCCGTCCGAGCGGGCGGTCGTGGCCACGGCGTCGTACGAGGCGCGCGAGTTCGGGATCCAGTCGGGCATGCCGTTGCGGACGGCGGCGAAGCGGTGCCCGGACGCGGTCTTCCTGCCGGTCGACAAGGAGGCCTACGAAGAGGTCTCGGAGCGGGTGATGGCGACGCTGCGGAGCTTCCCGGTGGTCGTCGAGGTGATCGGGTGGGACGAGGCGTTCGTCGGCGCGCGGGTGACGGACCCGGAGGCGCTGGCCGCGGAGATCCGGACGCGGGTGGCCGCGGAGACCGGGATGTCGTGCGCGGTCGGGATCGGGGACAACAAGGTGCGGGCCAAGATCGCGACCGGCTTCGCGAAGCCGGGCGGGATCTACCGGCTGACGCGGGCGAACTGGGTCGCGGTGATGGCCGACCGCCCGACCGACGCGCTGTGGGGGATCGGCCGCAAGACGGCGAAGAAGCTGGCGGAGGCCGGGCTGACCACCGTGCGGGACCTCGGCACGGCCGACCCGGACGACCTGGCGGCGCGCTTCGGGCCGACGATGGGCCCGTGGTACCGGCTGCTCGCACAGGGGGCCGGGGACACCGAGGTGACCGCGACGCCGTACCTGGCCCGGTCGCGGAGCCGGGAGACGACGTTCCAGACGGATCTGGACGACCGCGCTTCGGTGGATGCGCAGGTGTCGGCCCTGGCGGCGCGGGTCGCGGAGGACGTGCTGGCCGAGGGGCGCCCCGCGGTGCGGATCGGGGTGAAGGTGCGGTTCAAGCCGTTCCTCACCTACACCCGCAGCCTGACCCTGCCCGCGCCGACGAGCGACCGCGCGGAGATCGAGCGCGCGGCACTGTCCCTGTTGGACCGTTTCGAGTGGACCCGCCCGGTGCGCCTGCTGGGCGTCCGAGCCGAGTTCAACCGCGACGAGTGACGCACGCCGGTTGAGTGCCCAGCGCGCGTGGTGCCTGAGGTGCCGATGTGGTGGGTGGGTGGTCTGGCCTTGTCGGGTTGGGCAAGTGCGCGGGGCCGGGTGCCGTGGTGCCGGGTGCGGGGGCGCGGGTCTGACCTTGCCGGGTCCGCGCACGAGTGCGTGGGGCTCGCGGTGAGGTGGCCGGTCTGATTCTGCCGGGCTTGGGGAGTGCGCGTGGGGTCGGTTGGGGCCGCACCTGCGGCGCCGGCTGTGGCGGGCGGATCGCCCGGCGCTGCCGGGTCGTGCGCGAGTGTGGGAATCGCGCGTGGCTTGTCAGCGCCGGGCGCGGTGGTAGTGGCGGCGGGCGCGCTCGCGGTTGCCGCAGTCGGCGGAGCTGCACCAGCGGCGCGAGCCGTTGCGGCTGCGGTCCAGGAAGAGCCAGCCGCAACCGTCGTCGGCGCATCGGCGCAGCCGGGTCAGGTCCTCGAACTGCAGCAGCCGCCACGTCTCCAGCGCCAGCGCGTCGCGCAGGTCCCGGGTGCCGTGGACCGGGATCCGCCACTCCAGCGGCACCACCGACGCGACCTCCGCCCGAGCCAGCGCACCCACGATCAGGCGACGCAACGGTTCGACGTCCCCGGGGTCCGCGCCGGTCGCCAGCGGCTCCAGCACCCGGTGGGCCGCCTCGCGGACCTCGCGCACCTCGACCACGCCACCGTCCGGGACCACGGTGAACCCCGCAGCCTCGGCCCACCGCCGCAACGCGTCGTCGTCCGGCAGCCGCTCCTCGCGGCGCGCCGGGTCCAGGCGCCACGCGACCGTGTTGACCAGGTCGAGCGCCACATGACCGCCGACGAACATCTAATGAGCATAACCGTGTTTGACTGTTAGGTCTACGGGTAGCCGAGGGGTATGCGACCTGCCTGGGGTGTCGCGACGGGGGCGCTCGCCGTCTCCGCGTCGGCCGTGCTCATCGAACTGTCCGGGACGGCGCCGGGCACCGCCTCGTTCTACCGGTGCCTGTTCGCGCTCGCCCCGCTGGCGGTGCTCGCCCGCGCCGAACACGGTGGCGCGCTCGAGCGAGCCGAACGGGTGCGTGCGGTCCTGGCGGGCGCGTTGTTCGCCGGGGACAGTCTGCTGTGGACACAGGCGATAGGCGAGATCGGGGCCGGGTTGTCCACGGTGCTGGTCAACCTGCAGGTGGTGCTCGTGCCGGTGATCGCGTGGGTGGCCGACCGGGAGCCGGTGTCCCGCCGCTACTTCGCGGCGGTCGCGCTGGTGCTGCCGGGGGTGGTGCTCGCCGCGGGCGTGACCGGCGGGCCGGCGTCGCTGGCCGGGACGATCCACGCGTCGCTGGCCGCTCTGTGCTACTCGGGCTTCCTGCACCTGCTGCGCCGCGGCGGGCAGGACGGGCGGACCCGGCGGGCATACCTGGTCGTCACCGCTTCCGCCGCGGTCGTGTCGCTGGCTGCGGGGTTCCTCGGCTACGGGCTGGACCTGACGCCGGGGTGGGCCGCGATCGGCTGGCTGGTGGTCGTCGCGGTGTGCGGGCAGGTCGTCGGCTGGCTCCTGGTCGCGACGAACACGCCGCGGCTGCCGAGTGCGGTCGGGGCGGTGCTGCTCCTGCTCACGCCGGTGGGCGCGGTCGTGCTGGGCGCGGTGGTGCTGGGGGAACGGCTGTCGCCACCGCAGCTGCTCGGCTGCGCCCTGGTGCTGGCCGGCGCGGTACTGGCTACTAGATCACCAGCAGCGTCTTCCCCTTGCCGCAGCGGGACTCCAGCGCGCGGTGCGCGTCCGCGGCGCGACTCAGCGGGAAGGTCTGCCCGATGACCGTGTGCACCGTGCCGCGGGCGGCCAGGCGCAGCATCCGTTCGATGCAGGCGCGGCGGCCGGGCTCGTACTCCCGCAGCTGCTCCAGGCCGTAGGCCGTCACCTCCCGCCGCACCTCGTCCACCGCGACCGGCGCGCCGCCGGCCCACCCGTAGTTCGAGTACCGGCCGCCCGTCACGACCAGCTTGGCCGCGGCCCGGCCCAGGTCGCCGCCGACTCCGTCGAACGCCACGTCCACCGGTCCCACCTGGTCGGTCCAGCCGGGCTCGCTGTAGTCGGCCACCGCGTCCGCGCCCAGCGCGCGCACCATCTCCAGCTTCTCCGCGCCCCGCGCCGCGCCGGTCACGTGCGCCCCCGCCGCGTGCGCGAGCTGCACCAGCAAGGTGCCGAGCCCGCCCGCGGCCGGCTGCACCAGCACCCGCTCACCTCGCCGCACCGCGGCCCGCTCGAACACCGCCAGCGCGGTGGATCCGTCGTGCAGCAACGCCACCGCCTCCCGCAACCCCACACCGGGCGGGACGCGGATCAGCTGCTCGGGCGTGGCCAGCACCTGCTCGGCGTACGCGCCGTCGACGTCGGCCAGCACCCACGCGCCGCACCACGACGGGTCCGCCCCCGCGCCGAGCTCCGTGACCTGCCCGGCGGCCCCCGCGCCGGGTACGTACGGCGGCGTCACCCCGAACAGGTGCCCGGCCTCGCCGCGGCGGATCGCCGTGTCGATCCACAGCACGCCGGCCACCTTCACCTCGACCACGACCTGCCCCGGCCCCGGGTGCGGATCCGGCACCGCCTTCACCCGCAGCACTTCGGGGCCGCCGAACCGCACCGCCTCGATCACGCGCATGCGGCCAGGCTGCAACCTCCACCGCGCTGGAGGTCAAGCGTGAGTAGCGTGGGCGGCATGGCGGACGAGATCGTGGTCGGGGTGGACGGTTCGGCGGCGGCGCTGGACGCCGTCCGATGGGCGGCGGGCGAGGCGGCGCTGCGGAAGCTGGCGCTGCGGCTGGTCTACGCGGCCGACGTCACCGGTGGCCGGTTCGACGGCGGGCTGCCGGTGCCGCAGAGCTTCTTCGACGAGCTGCAGCGCGCCGGGCAGCAGCTGCTCGCGGACGCGGCGGCCGTGGCGGGCGAGGTGACCGTGTCGACCGAGATGCCGCTGGAGCCGGCGGTGCCGCTGCTGCTGGAGTGCTCCCGGACGGCGCGGATGGTCGTGCTCGGCTCGTCCGGGCGGGGCGGGTTCAGCGGGATGCTGGCCGGGTCGACGGCCGTGTCGGTCAGCGCGCACGCGTCGTGCCCGGTCGCGGTGGTGCGTGGTCGCCCGGACGCCGCCGGCCCGGTCGTCGTGGGCGTCGACGGCAGCCCGACCAGCGAGGAAGCGCTGAAGGTGGCGTTCGACGAGGCCGCGTGGCGGGAGGTGCCGCTGGTGGCGGTCCACGCCTGGAGCGACGCCGACTACGGCGTCCCCCTGCCCGCCGCGGACCTCGACTGGGCCGAGGTGGAGCGCGAACAGCGACGCCTGCTGGCCGAACGCTTGGCGGGCAGGCAGGAGCGCTACCCGGACGTGCGCGTGGAGCGCGTCGTGGTGCGGGACCGCCCGCGGGACGAGCTGCTGGCCCGCAGCCGCGACGCGCAGCTGGTCGTCGTGGGCAGCCGCGGCCGCGGCGGGTTCCGGGGGCTGGTGCTGGGGTCGACGAGCCAGGCGCTCATCCACCACGCCGACTGCCCGGTGCTGGTGGTGCGGCCGCAAGCTGCTTGATCGCTGGTCGCGCGGCCGCGGGTAGTGGGGGTGCCTGCTGCGCGGGGGCTGAGCCCGGTAGCGGCGGGCGGTGCGGCCGGTACGCCCCACTGTGGGGGTGCCTGCGGCCGGTAGGCCCCGCTGTGCGGGACAACCGGGAGGGGGTGCGGCTGGGCGGCCGGTTCACCCCGCTTCGCGGGGCGGAGGTTGACCCGTTGGTGGGCCCGCTCGGGGCTGGTGCGGCGCGTGGCGGCCCCGCTGTGCGGGCTGCCGGGAGGTGGTGCGGCCGGCGGTGATGCCCCGCTGCGCGGGGCTTGAGTGCGGGAGGCGGCGCGTCCGCGTGGCCGGTGCGCCCCGCTGCGCGGGGCTGCGCACGGCGGTCGTCGCGCATACCATCCCGCTTCGCGGGGTGTGTCCCAGGGAATCCGCGCCCGCCGAGGGGTAGGGCCAGCCCCACCGGGGATTCGGTGGCCGGCACCGCTGACCGGCGCCCCGATCCGCGATGGGATCTAACCCATGACAACGCCTCTGGAAACCGCCGTCGCCGGCAGGCATCGGCCGCACGGGCAGCCCGCCGTCGAGCTTCGGGCCGTTTCCCGCACCTACGCCGCGGGCCAGCACGAGGTCCGCGCGCTCGACGGGGTCAGCGTCGCCTTCCCCGCCGGGTCCTGGACCGCCGTCATGGGGCCCTCCGGCTCCGGCAAGTCGACCCTCCTGCACTGCGCCGCCGGCCTGGAACGCGTCACCACCGGGCAGGTGTTCCTCGGCGGCGAGGACATCACCACCGCCGACGACGCCCACCTCACCGCGCTGCGCCGCAGCGAGATCGGCTTCGTCTTCCAGAGCTTCAACCTCATCGGCTCGCTCACCGCGGAGCAGAACGTCGCGCTCCCACTCCGGCTCGCCGGCACCCGGCCGTCCACGAAGGACGTTCGCGCGGTGCTCGCCGCCGTCGGGCTCGACGACCGCCGCCGGCACCGGCCCCGCGAACTGTCCGGCGGCCAGCAGCAGCGCGTCGCGATCGCCAGGGCCATGGTCACCCGCCCGCGCGTCCTCTTCGCCGACGAACCCACCGGCGCCCTCGACTCCACCGCGGCCCGCAAGGTCCTCGGCCTGCTGCGGGACCTCGTCACCGCGGGCCAGAGCATCGTCATGGTCACCCACGACCCGTCCGCCGCCGCCAGCGCCGACTCCGTGGTGTTCCTCCGCGACGGCCGCGTCGTCGACCACGCCGTCACCCCGACCGCCCGTGAGGTCGCGGACCGCCTCGCCCGGCTGGAGGCCTGACCGTGTTGCGACTGTCCTGGAACACCTTCACCGACCGCTGGCCGCTGTTCCTCGGCGCCATCCTCACCGTCTGCCTCGGCGTCGCGCTCGTCCAGTCGTCACTGCTGATCCTCGTCTCCGCCGCGACCGCGGGCGGCGAGGTCGTCGAGGCCGTCACCCTGCTCGGCCTGACCCTGGGCATCTCGGTGTTCCTCGCGGTGTTCATCGTCAGCTCCACCTTCGCCTTCACCGTCGCCCAGCGCCGCCGCGACCTGGCGCTGCTGCGGCTCGTCGGCGGCGGCCGCGGCCAGGTCCGCCGACTGCTGCTGTCGGAGGCCCTGCTGCTGGGCGTGCTCGGCACCGCCTTCGGCGTCCCGCTCGGCCTGCTGGTGATGCGGGTCCAGACCTGGCTGCTGCGCGAACTCGGCTTCGTCCCGTCCGCGTTCACCCCGCGCTGGCAGGACTGGATCCTCAGCGTGTCCGCGGGCATCGGGCTCGGTGTCGCGATCGCCGGGGTGCTCGCCGCGTCCCGGCGCGCCGCCAAGGTGCGCCCGCTGGAGGCCCTGCGCGAGACCGGCGCGGCGGCCCGCGTCATGACTGGCGTCCGCTGGTTCTTCGGCGTGCTGTTCCTGGCCGGGGCGGTCGCCATGGCGATCGTGTCCGCGTTCGCCCCGCCCGAGGGCGCCATCGCGCTGTCGATCAACACCGCGCTCGCCGCCGCGGTCGCCCTGACCGCGCTGAGCCCGCTGGTCGTGCCCGCCGCCGGGCGCCTGGCCGGGCTGGTCCTGCGCGGGCCGCTGGGACGGCTGGCCGAGGCGAACCTGCGCGACGGCGTCCGCCGCAGCGCCTCCACCGCCGCGCCGCTGATCGTGCTCGTCGCACTGCTGGTCGCCCAGGCGGGCACGCTCGCCACCATCGGCAAGGGTGCCGAAATCGAGCAGCGCGCCGACCTCCGCGGCGACCTCGTGGTCACCACCACCGGACCGTCCGATCTGGACGTTCCCGGCGTCGCCGCGGTGTCCCCGCAGACCCGGGTGCCGGTGTCGGTCGTCACCTACAGCGACGACGACACCGACACCGAACAGGGCTACGCGGCCGCGATCGACCCCGCCGCCTACGCCGCGACCCACGTGCGCGTTCCGGAGCAGGGATCGCTCGCCGACCTGACCGGGCCGGCCATCGCCGTCGCCGACGGGTTCCAGCCGCTCGGCAGCACCGTCACCGCCAGGATCGGCGACAGCGAGCTGGACCTGCGGGTCGTGGCCGTGCTGCCGGCGACGCTCGGCGGCGGCGCGGACTTCCTGCTGCCGCGCGAGATCGTGCCTGCCCCGGTGCTGGCCGCCACGCCCACCGAATCCATCGTGCGCCTGGCGCCCGGCGCGGACCCGAGCGCGCTCGCCGGCCGCGGCGAAGTGACCACAGTGGACGACTGGATCGCCGCCACCAGCGCGAAGCGGCAGGACACCAGCACCGGCATCATGACCGTGATCATGGGCCTGTCCGGGCTGTACGCGCTGATCGCGGTGGTCAACGCCGTGGTCATCGCCGCAGCCGACCGGCGCCGCGAGTTCGCCGTGGCCAGGGTGACCGGGCTGACCCGCGCGCAGGTGGTGCGGTCCGCGGTGCTGGAGTCCGGCGCGGTCACCGGCATCGGACTGGTGCTGGGCGGCCTGGCCGCGACCACGACCCTGATCGGGATCTCCGCCGCGGCGGGCCGGATCGCCGGGCAGAGCGTCCTCGTGGTGCCGTGGGCGCTGATCGCGATCGTGGTGCTGGGCGCGTTCGCGGTGGTCGGCGCGACCAGCGCGTGGACGGCGTTGTCCGCGACCCGGCCCAGCCCGGTGTCGCTCACCGGCGCGGCGGAGTGAGGTGCAGCCGCATCGGCAGCGACTGCCACGCGCGCAACGTGTTGTTCAGGTGGCGGGTGCCCGGGCCGAGCAGTTCGAACCGGCGCACCCGCTTCGCCAGCGCGGTCAGCAGCGCCTCGGCCTCCAGCCGGGCGACGTGCTGGCCCACGCACTGGTGCAGGCCCATCCCGAACCCGACGTGGCCGGACGGGTCGCGGCTCAGGTCGAAGACGTCCGGATCGGCCCAGCGGCGCGGATCCCGGTTCGCCGCGCCGAGGAACATCAGGATCTTGTGCCCGGCCGGGATGGTCACGTCCGCGACGCGGGTGTCCCGGGTGGCCGTGCGGAAGAACGTCTGCACCGGCGACTGCCAGCGCACCGCCTCGTCGAAGGCCGCCCGGGCCAGCCGGGGCTGCTCGCGCAGCCGATCCCACTGCCCCGGGTGGGTGGCGAAGGCGTAGAGCACGGCGGCCAGCCCGTGCACCGTCGTGTCCACGCCGGCCGTGAGCAGCGACCGGACCACCAGCGGCGCCTGTTCGTGGGTGATCTCGCCGCGGTCGGCGGCCGCCCAGATCGCCGCGCCGAACCCGTCGGCGGTGAGGCGGTCGCGGGCGCACTGCTCGTTCACCCACCCCGACCACCGCGGCATGTCCGCGGCCAGCGAGGTGACCAGCTCGTTGCGCGGGCCGAACGCGTTGAAGGCGAAGTTGCCGTAGGGCAACAAGTTCTCGCGCCCCTCGCGGCCGATCCCGACCGCGTCCGGGAACACCCGCAGCGGGAACGCCTCGGCGAGCGCGGGGACGACGTCCAGTTCGGTGTCCAGCGCACGCTCGACCAGGTCCTCGGCCGCGGCGAACCAGTCCTCCCGCAGTTTCCGCAGCGCGCGCGGCCCGAGGATGCCGGACAACACCCGGCGCGGGGCGTCGTGGCGCGGCGGGTCCGTCTCAAGCAGCAGACTGGGCGGCCGCCACGGCTCCTCGACGTGGAAGTCGGCCAGCCCGACCCCCGCGGCGGAGGAGAAGTCCTGCCAGTTCACCAGCGCGGCGTGCACGTGCTCGTAGCGGGCGAGGGCGTAGACGTCGTAGCGGCTCAGGCGCACGACCGGGCCGGCGTCGCGCAGCTTGGCGTGCAGGGGTTCCGGTTCGGCCAGGACCTCGGGCGCGAACGGGTCGGTGTCGTCGGTGATCACGGGAGTCTCCTCAGGTCACAGGTCGAGGACGAGGCGGTCGGTGCACGAGCGGGACACGCACACGAACATGACCTCGCCCGCGGCCCGCTCGTGGTCGGCGAGGATCGAGTCGCGGTGGTCCGGAACTCCGGCCAGGACACCGGTTTCGCAGGTGCCGCAGGTGCCCTGCCGGCACGACGACAGCACGTCCACGCCCGCGCCGCGCACCGCTTCCAGCACCGAGATCCCCGGCGTGACGGTGACGGTCGCGCCGGTCCGCCGCAGCTCGACCTCGAACGGCTCGTCCCGCGCCGGCGCCTGCTCGCGTGCCGTGAAGCGCTCGACGTGCAGCGAGAACGGCGGCCAGTCGCGGCAGGCGGATTCGACCGCGGCCAGCAGGGGAGCGGGCCCGCAGCAGTAGACCTTCGTGCCCGGGCGCGGGGTGCCGAGCCAGGACGCCAGGTCGAGCAGGCCGTGTTCGTCCTCGGGCACCAGGTGCACGCGGTCGCCGTACGCGGCGAGCTCGTCGGTGAAGGCCATCGACGCGCGGCGGCGACCGCCGTAGAGCAGGGTCCAGTCGGCGCCGAGCAGGTCGGCCTGGTGGATCATCGGCAGCAGCGGGGTGATGCCGATGCCGCCCGCGACGAACAGGTAGCGCCCGGACGGCACGAGCGGAAAGTTGTTGCGCGGCCCGCCGACGCCGACGCGGTCGCCGGGCCGCAGCCGGTCGTGCACGTAGGCCGAGCCGCCGCGACCCGCGGGCTCGCGCAGCACGCCGATGCGGTAGCTGTGCGCGTCCCACCGGTCGCCGCACAGCGAGTACTGCCGGGTCAGCCCGTTCGGCAGCACGAGGTCGATGTGCGCGCCGGGGGCCCAGTCCGGCAGCCGGCCGCCGTCCGGACGGGACAGGGTCAGCGCCACCACCCCCTCGGCGCGTGCTTCGCGGGCGGTGACCTCCAGGGTCACGACTTGGCTCACCGGACGCCTCCTTGCGCTGGGTTGCTGACACGCAGGATGCGGTTCCGCGGCGACGGGCGGCGACCGGGTTCTCAATGAATGAGAGGCGAGGGCGGCAGCGAGCGGGTGATGCCCCGCGCGGCGGCCATCAGGACGCCGGTGACCGCCCTGCTCTCGGCCGTGTTCGGCACGATGACCGACAGGGCCGCGACGACGCCGCCACGGGCATCCTTGACCGGCACCGCGACGCCGAGCGCTTCCTCGTGGATGTGGCCGGGGCACCAGGCGAAACCCTGCTTGCGGATGTCGGCGAGCGTGCTCCGCAGGCGGTCCGGGGTGGTGATCGTGTTCGCGGTGTAGGCCCGCAGCGGCCCGGCGAGCACGCGGTCGCGCAGGTCGGCGGGCCCGTGGGCGAGCAGGACGAGCCCGGAGGAGGACGCGTGCATCGGCAGCCGCCCGGCGATGCGGGTGTAGTTGATGACCGCCTTCGGCGCGGACAGGCGCTCCAGGAAGATCACCTCGTCGCCGTCGCGGACCCCGAGCTGCACGTGGTGCCCGACGACCGCGTGGACGTCCTCCATGAACGGCATCGCGGCGTCGCGCAGCGTGGCCGTGGGCGAGGCACGAAGGGCCAGCTCCCACAACCGCACGCCGATCCGCACCCGGCGGTCGTCGTCGCGGGTGAGCAGGCCGTGGCCGGTGAGCTCGGCGACCAGGCGGGACGCGGTCGCCAGGTGCAGCCCGGTCCGGCGGGCGATCTCGGAGACCTGCAGCACCGGCTCCTCCGGCGTGAAGGCCTCGAAGATCCGCACCGCGCGGGAGAGGACGGATTCACCGGTCGGCTGCCTGGCCACGGCCCGAGTGTGCCACGGATCCGCGGCCAACCCGGCCCACCTGCCGGGACGCGATTGACCGGCCCGCGCCGGCGTGGCTTGCTGGGATCATGACGCGGTCCCTCACCCGGGTCGACCGGCCGGACGGCGCGGTCGAGCTGCACATCGTGGTCCACGGCGATCCGGACCGCATCGGCGCCGTGATCGGCGAAGCGCTCGGCGCGCTGGAACCCGCGCCGGAACCGGCACTGCGCATCGACACCACGTCGCGCCGTGTCCGCTCGCACGGCGCCGAGGTCGAGCTGACCCGGCTCGAATACGAGCTGCTGCTGTTCCTGGCGCGCCATCCCGGCCGGGTCTTCGACCGCGCGGCCCTCACCGAGCACGTGTGGCGACTGCCCGGGCCGAGCCGCGGCCGCACGATCGACGTGCACGTCCGCAAGCTCCGCAGCAAGATCGACCGGTTTTCGATCACCACCGTGCGTGGCGTCGGCTACCGGTTCGACGGCCGCGCCGACATCACCTGAGGACGCGCCCCACCTCCGGCGGCGGCGCCTTGAACTCCAGCCACCGGCTGTCCGTCACCGCCGCGACCGTGTGCCGCACCCCGCGCGGGTGCACCAGCGTGTCCCCGGCGCCGAGCCGCGCCTCCCGCCCGTCCACTGAGCCGGTCAGCTCACCGGACAGCACGTAGATGAAGCTGTCGTGGTCGTGGAAGTGCTCGGGCGAAGCCACCCCGGCGGGGTACTCCAGTTCGAGCAGCAGCCCGCGCTCGGTGTTCTGCAGGACACGGAAGCGGCCGGAACCGCCGAGGAGCGGGAGTCCCTCGACGGAGGTCAGTGGCTGGAAGTCGGTCACCGGGGCAGCCTGACCGCCGATCACCTGTCCTGTCAACGTTTCCCCAAGCGGTGAAAGAAACTCCGGCCTGCTCAGCGGAACCGGTTCCGCGATCCGGGAGCACATTGACCCACCCGATCGTGGGAGGAAGCATTTTCGGTGAAACCCCCGAAAAAATGGGAGAAGATCCGTGTCGCTTTCCGCAACGGACGTTCTCGCGCGCCCGGAGGAGGCAACCGGGACGCGGCCGCGTCCGGCCCGGAGACGCCGCCTGCCCGACCTGCGCCGCTGGATCAGTCCACTCGCGCTGCTCGCCCTGTGGCAGCTCGCGTCCTCGACGGGCGTGCTGTCCCCGGACAAACTGAGTTCACCGTGGACGGTCCTGCAGGCCGGTGTCGAGACCGCGCGGTCCGGCGAACTGGGTGAGGCGTTCGCCGTGTCGATCGTGCGCGTCGGCCTCGGCTTCGCGTTCGGTGCCGGCGTCGCGCTGGTGCTGGGCGTGGTCGCGGGCCTGTCCCGCTGGGGCGGGGTGCTCATCGACCCGCCGGTGCAGATGCTGCGCACCCTGCCGTTCCTGGGCCTGATCCCGCTGTTCATCCTGTGGTTCGGCATCGGCGAGGAACCGAAGATCGTCCTGGTCGCGCTGGGTGTCGCCTTTCCGCTCTACCTCAACATCTACTCCGGCATCCGCAACGTCGACGACCACCTCGTCGAGGCCACCACAGCGCTCGGCTACACCCGCTGGGAACGGCTGGTCCACGTGGTGCTGCCGTCCGCGGTGCCGCAGACGCTGGTGGGGCTGCGGCAGGCGCTCGGCGTCGCGTGGCTCGCGCTGATCGTCGGCGAGACCGTGAACGCCGACGCGGGCCTTGGCTACCTCATCAACAACGCGCGCGAGTTCCTGCGCACCGACGTGATCGTGGTCGGCCTGATCGTCTACGCCGCGCTCGGCCTGATCACCGACGCGCTGGTCCGCCTGATCGAACGGAGGGCGCTGCGGTGGCGCGGGAACTGATCGCCAGGGTGCACGGCCTGACCAAGCGCTTCGGCGAGCGCGCCGTGCTGTCCGATGTGGACCTCGAGATCGGGCGCGGCGAGTTCGTCGCCCTGCTCGGCCGCAGCGGCTCGGGCAAGTCGACGCTGCTGCGGATCCTCGCCGGGCTGGACACCGCCATCGAGGGCGAGGCCAGGGTCGAGGGCGCGGTGTCCGTGGCGTTCCAGCAACCGCGGCTGCTGCCGTGGCGGCGGGTGTGGCGCAACGTCGTCCTCGGCCTGCGCGACCGCGGCCGCGACCGGGCGCTGGCCGAACGCGCATTGGCCGAGGTGCGACTCGCCGACCACGCCGACGCCTGGCCGCGCACCCTCTCCGGCGGTGAGGCGCAACGGGTCTCGCTCGCCAGGGCGCTGGTGCGGGAACCGGACCTGCTGCTGCTCGACGAGCCGTTCGGCGCGCTGGACGCGCTGACCCGGCTGGCGATGCACCGGCTCGTCGAGGACCTGTGGCGCGAGCACCGGCCGGGCGTGCTGCTCGTGACCCACGACGTGGACGAGGCGCTGCTGCTCGCCGACCGCGTCCTCGTGCTGGGGGAGGGGCGGATCATCGCCGAGCACGTCCTGGACCACCCGCGGCCCCGAGCCGTCTCCGACCACATCGACGTTCGCGCCAGAGTGCTGGCCGATCTGGGAGTGACCGACCATGCGATTGTCTAGAATCCTCGCCGCCGTCACGGCGCTCGCGCTGAGCCTCACCGCGTGCGGTGGCGGGAGCGAGCCGTCGTCCAGCCCGTCCGTCCCGCCGCCGGTCAGCGCGGCCGACCTGGCGAAGGTGACGTTGAAGGTGGGCGACCAGAAGGGCGGGTCGCAGGCCCTGCTCAAGTCCGCCGGCCTGCTGAACGACCTGCCGTACAAGATCGAGTGGTCCACCTTCACCTCCGGGCCGCCGCTGCTGGAGGCCGCCTCGGCCGGCGCGATCGACATCGGCGGCGTCGGCAACACGCCGCCGATCTTCGCCGCCGCCGCGAAGGCGAAGATCTCGATCGTCAGCTCCGCGCAGGGCAACGTCGCCAGCGACGCCCTCTTGGTGACCGCCGACTCGCCCCTGCGGACCGTCGCCGACCTCAAGGGCAAGACCATCGGCGTGGCGAAGGGCAGCTCGGCGCACGGCCAGATCCTGCTGACCCTGGCCAGGAACGGACTGTCCACGAAGGACGTGAAGCTGTCCTTCCTGCAGCCCGCCGACGCCTACGGCGCGTTCACCCAGCATCAGATCGACGCGTGGGCGGTCTGGGACCCCTACACCTCGCAGGCCAAGCTGGAGGCCAACGCCCGCGTGCTGGCCGACGGCACCGGCGTCGCCAACGGCTACACCTTCCAGGTCGCCGGGCACAACGCGCTGTCCGACGCCGGCAAGAACGCCGCGATCCGCGACTACGTCGTGCGGATCGCCAAGGCGCAGCAGTGGGCCGACACCCACCGCGAGCAGTGGGCCCAGGCCTGGTCCGCGGAGACCGGGCTGAAGCCGGAGGTCACGCTCGCGGCCGTGCAGAGCGGCCCGGACCTGCCCGTGCCGCTCGACGACAAGGTGATCGCCTCCGAGCAGGAGCTCGCCGACGCGTTCGCCGACGACAAGGTGCTGCCCGGCAAAATCGATTTCGCGGAATTCACCGATACCCGGTTCGCCGCCGACCTGGCCGCCGCGAGGGGATGACGATGACGATCACACCACACTGGTTCCTGCCCACCACCGGCGACGGCCGGACCATCGTGGAACGGTTCCACGCCAACCGGTCCCTCGGGCCGGTGGCACAGCGCGAACCCACCATCGACTACCTGGCGCAGGTCGCCCGCGCCGCCGAGCAGCTCGGCTTCGAGGGCGTCCTCACCCCGACCGGCACCTGGTGCGAGGACGCCTGGCTGACCACGGCGGCGCTGATCCGCGAGACCAAGCGGCTCAAGTACCTCGTCGCGTTCCGCCCCGGCGTCATCTCGCCGACCCTGGCCGCCCAGATGGCCGCCACCTACCAGCGGATCTCCGGCGGGCGGCTGCTGCTCAACATCGTCACCGGCGGCGATTCGATCGAGCAGAAGCGGTTCGGCGACTTCCACGACCACGACCAGCGCTACGCCCGCACCGACGAGTTCCTCACCATCGCGCGCGGGGTGTGGAGCGGCGAGCCGTTCGACTTCACCGGCGAGCACCTCTCGGTCGAGGGCGCGACGGTGCTCGCCCCGCCGGACCCGGTGCCGCCGCTGTACTTCGGCGGCTCGTCCCCGGCCGCGCTGCCGGTCGCGGCCAGGCACGCCGACGTCTACCTGACCTGGGGCGAGCCGCCCGCGCAGGTCGCGGACAAGATCCGGCGCGTCCGGGAGCTGGCCGAGGCGCAGGGGCGGACGATCCGGTTCGGCATCCGGCTGCACACCCTGTCCCGGGACAGCTCGGCCGAGGCGTGGGCGGAGGCGCAGAAGCTGCTCGACGCGCTGAGCCCGGAGCAGGTGGCGAAGGCGCAGGCGCAGCTGGCCGCAAGCGAGTCCGAGGGGCAGCGGCGGATGGTCGCCCTGCACGGCGGCGGCCTGGACCGCGGCGTGCGCGGGCTGGAGATCCACCCGAACCTGTGGGCCGGAATCGGCCTGGTCCGCGGCGGCGCGGGCACGGCGCTGGTGGGCAGCCACGGCGAGGTCGCCGACCTCATCGAGGAGTACCACTCGCTCGGCATCGAGGAGTTCGTGTTGTCCGGGTACCCGCACCTGGAGGAGGCGTACTGGTTCGCCGAGGGCGTGCTGCCCGAGCTGGCGCACCGCGGTCTGCTGCGCGGCACCCGCGACCAGCGAACCGCACTGCGTGAGGAGCGGCACGTCGCCGCTCAGTGAATCCAGGGCCGCGCGATAAACAGGTGAGCCGATTCCCTCCACCCGGCAGGATGGTCCGGGTGGAGGGAATCGACGCGCTCGTGGACGAGACCGGGTTCTCCGGCGTCGTCCGGGTGGACTCCGGTGGCCACACGTTCGCCCGCGCCTACGGCTTCGCGCACCGCGGGCTTGAGGTGCCCAACACCGTCGGCACCCGGTTCGCCCTGGCCAGCGGCACCAAGGGGCTGACAGCGCTGACCATCGCCGCGCTCGCCGAGCGCGGTGTCCTCGGCCTGGACACCACCGCCCGGTCGCTGCTCGGCGACGACCTGCCGTTGATCGGCGACGAGGTCACCGTCGAACACCTGCTCGCCCACCGCTCGGGCATCGGCGACTACTGCGACGAGGACGTCGACCGGCCCATCACCGACCACATCCTGCCCGTGCCGGTGCACGAGCTGGCCGCCACCGAGGACTACCTGCGCGTCCTGGACGGGCATCCGCCGAAGTTCCCGCCCGGGGAGCGGTTCTCCTACTGCAACAGCGGTTACGTGGTGCTCGCCCTCCTCGCGGAGCGGGCCGCGGGCCGCCCGTTCGCCGGCCTGGTGCACGACCTGGTGTGCGTGCCCGCGGGCATGACGGACACGGCGTTCCTCCGCTCCGACGAGCCCGCGGCCGGGGTCGCCCTCGGCTACGTCGGCGAGCGGCGGACCAACGTGTTCCACCTGCCCGTGCTCGGCAGCGGCGACGGCGGGATCTACGCCACCGCCGCCGACGTCCACGCGTTCTGGACGGCGTTGTTCGCGGGGCGGATCGTGCCGCTGTCGCGGGTGCGCCAGATGACCGCGCCCCGCAGCGACGTCCCGGAGGAGGGCCTGCGGTACGGGCTCGGGTTCTGGCTCGACGGCGACGCGGTCCGCCTGGAGGGCTACGACGCAGGCGTGTCGTTCCGGACCGTCCACAGTGGCGCGACGACCTGGACGGTGCTGTCCAACACCTCCGACGGCGCGTGGCCGCTCGCCCGCCGGATCGCCGAGCTCACCGCGTGACCAGCGCCCGGAGGAAGAACGCCAGGTTCGCCGGACGCTCCGCCAGGCGGCGCACGAAGTAGCCGTACCACTCGTCGCCGTAGGGCAGGTAGACCCGCACCGCGTGGTCGCGTGCGAGCCGCCGCTGCTCGGCGTCCCGGACGCCGTACAGCATCTGGAACTCCCAGTCCGGCCGGTCCTTCCCCAGTTCCGCGGCGATCGCGATCATCCGCGGATCGTGGGTGGCGACCATCGGATGCCCCGTGCCGTCCATCAGCACCCGCAGGCAGCGCACGTACGACCGGTCCACTTCGGACTTGTCTTGAAATGCGACGGACGCGGGCTCGGCGTACGCGCCCTTGCACAGCCGGACCCGCGAGCCCGCGTACGCCAGGTCCCGGCAGTCCTGCTCGGTGCGCCGGAGGTAGGCCTGCAGGACCGCGCCGACCCACGGGAAGTCCACCCGCAGCTCCCGCAGCACGCCGAGGGTGGCGTCGGTCGTGGTGTGGTCCTCCATGTCCAGCGTGACCGTGGTGCCCGCGGCCGCCGCGGCCGCGCAGATGCGGCGCGCGTTGTCCAGGGCGACGCGGTCCCCGTCGGGCAGGCGCAGCCCGACGGCGGACAGCTTCACCGACACCTCGGCGTCCGCCGCCAGACCGTGGTCGGCCAGCAGCGTCAGCAGCTCGGCGTAGGCCTTCACCGTCGCGGCGGCCATCGACGGGTCGGTGGTGTCCTCGCCGAGGTGGTCGAGCGTGACCGCCCGGCCGCTGCCGATCAGGCCAGCGGTCACGGCCAGTGCGTCGTCCACAGTGGATCCGGCGACGAACCGGCGGACCACGGGGCGGGTCAGCGGGGTCCGCTCGACGAGGGACCGGCAGGCCGGCGACCCGGCCGCGGCGAGCAAAGCGGTGCGCAGCACGGCGGTCCTCCTCAGCCCTGGTGCGGGTAGCCGGCGGTGGTCGGCGGCACGAAGGTCTCCTTGATGGAGCGCGGGCTCACCCAGCGGAGCAGGTTGTGGATCGACCCGGCCTTGTCGTTGGTGCCCGACGCCCGCCCACCGCCGAAGGGCTGCTGCCCGACGACCGCGCCGGTCGGCTTGTCGTTGACGTAGAAGTTGCCCGCGGCGAACCGCAGTTCCTCGGTGGCGTGGGCGATCGCGGCCCGGTCGGTCGCGATGATCGACCCGGTCAGCCCGTACGGCGCGACGCTCTCCAGCTGGCGCAGCACGGTGTCGTAAGAGGCGTCGTCGTAGACGTGCACCGCGAGTACCGGCCCGAAGTACTCGGTGGTGAACACCTCGTGCTCCGGGTGGTCCGAGGCGAGCACGGTCGGGCGCACGAAGAAGCCCTCGCTGTCGTCGGCGGTGCCGCCGGCGAGGACCTCCAGCCGGTCGTCGGCGCGGGCGCGGTCCAGCACCCCGGACAGCCGGTCGAACGCGCGCCGGTCGATCACCGCGCCGAGGAAGTTGCGCAGGTCGGTCACGTCGCCCATGGGCAGCGACTCGACCTCGGCCAGGAAGTCGTCCCGCATCCGCGTCCACAGCGAGCGCGGGACGTACGCCCGTGAGGCGGCGGAACACTTCTGGCCCTGGTACTCGAACGCGCCGCGGACGAGCGCGGTGCGCAGCACGTCGATGTCGGCGGACGGGTGGGCGAGCACGAAGTCCTTGCCGCCGGTCTCGCCGACGATCCGAGGGTAGGTGCGGTAGTTCGCGATGTTCGCGCCGACCTGCGACCACAGGTGCTGGAAGGTCCGGGTGGAGCCGGTGAAGTGGATGCCGGCCAGATCGGGCGAAGCCAGCGCGACCTCGGAGACGGCCAGGCCGTCACCGGGCAGCAGGTTGATCACACCCGGCGGCAGGCCGGCTTCTTCGAGCAGCCGCATCGTCAGGTGCGCGGCGAAGCTCTGCGTGGGGGAGGGTTTCCACAGCACGACGTTGCCCATCAGCGCGGGCGCGGTGGGCAGGTTGCCCGCGATCGCGGTGAAGTTGAACGGGGTGATCGCGTAGACGAACCCCTCCAGCGGCCGGTGGTCGGTGCGGTTCCAGACGCCGGGGGAGCTGGCGGGCTGCTCGGCCAGCAGGCGGCGGGCGAAGGCCACGTTGAAGCGCCAGAAGTCGGCCAGCTCGCAGGCGGCGTCGATCTCGGCCTGGTGCACGGTCTTGGACTGGCCGAGCATGGTGGCGGCGTTCAGCTTCGCGCGCCAGGGGCCGGTGAGCAGATCGGCCGCGCGGAGCAGGATCGCGGCGCGGTCGTCGAAGGACAGCTTCCGCCACGCCGGGGCGGCCTCGCGGGCGGCGGCCAGCGCGTCGCGGGTGTCCTGCTGGGTCGCGGAACCGAGGACGCCCAGCACGGCGCGGTGGTTGTGCGGCTGTACGACGTCGATCCGCGGCCCGCCGCCCATCCGCTGCTCGCCGCCGATCGTCGCGGTCAGCTCGAGCGGCTCCTTCGTCAGCTGGGCGAGCGCCGCCTGCACTTCGGCTCGCTCCGGGCTGCCCGGCGCGTACTGCAGGACCGGCTCGTTGGCCGGGGTGGGCACGGTCGTCACGGCATCCACGGCAGCTCCTCCTCGGTGTCGGACGTCTCAACGGTAGGAACGCCGTGGTCGCGGAAGGTTGTGAGTTCGGCCAGTTTCGCGACTACTGTTTGTCCGGTGGCACAACTGCGACAGGTGCTGATCGCGCTCGGCGATCCGCTGGTCGAGGTGGAGGTCGCGCCGGACGGCCTGGACGGCGAGGTCGGCGACGTCGTGGTGCTGGAACCCGACGACGACCCGGAGCTGCGGCGCGGCGACCTGGCGCTGGTGATCGGGGCGCGCGGGCGGGCGGCGGTGCCGTTGATCCGCGCGGCCGGCCGCCGGGGCGCGGCGGCGGTGGCGGTCAAGGTGGAGTCCGAGTCGGCGTTGCCACTGCTGCGGTCCGCGGCGACCGACGCCGGGGTCGCGTTGCTGGCCGTCGCGGCCGACGTGCGGTGGGAGCAGCTCGCGACGCTGGTGCGCGGGGTGCTGGAGGCCGCCCGCGGCGCGGCGGACGAGGACGCGGGGGAGACGCTCGGCGACCTGTTCTCGCTGGCCCAGACGATCGCGGCGCTGACAGGCGGGATCGTCAGCATCGAGGACACCGCGAGCCGGGTGCTGGCGTACTCGCGGTCCGACGACGAGGTGGACGAGCTGCGGCGGCTGTCGATCCTGGGCAGGCAGGGGCCCGCGCCGTACCTGAAGATGCTGCACGAGTGGGGCGTCTACCAGCGGTTGCGGGCGACGGAGGAGGTCGTGCGCATCGAGGAGCGGCCGGATCTGGGCATCCGCACGCGGCTGGCGATCGGGGTGCACGCGGGCGGGCGGCCGCTCGGGTCGATCTGGGTGCAGGAGGGAGCGGCGCCGCTGGCCGCCAGGGCGGAGCAGGCCCTGATCGGCGCGGCTCGGGTTGCCGCGCTGCACCTGGTCCGGCGGCGCAGCGCGGCGGGCACACGGTTCCGGGAGAACCTGCTGGCCGGGATGCTCGACGGGCGCAGCGACCCGGTGTCGGTGGCCCGGCAGATCGGGGCCGACCCGGCGAAGCCGGCCGCCGTGGTCGCCTTCGCGCCGCGGGAGGCCGAGCCGGTGGACCGGTCGGAGCTGGAGCTGCGGCGGTCCGCGCTGGCGGCGGTGATCTCGGTGCACGCCGCGGCCTACCGGCGCAGCGCGATGGTGACCCAGCTCGGCGACCGGACGTACGCGTTCCTGCCCGACCTGCCCGCGGGGGTGTCGCTGCTGGACCTGACGCGGGAAATGGTGGCGTCGGCGGAGATCCCGGTGCGGGCGGCGGTCGGCCGGGTGGTTGCGGTGGCGGACGTGGGGGTGTCGCGGCAGGAGGCGGACCGGGTGCTGGACGCGATGGCGCGCGGACTGGACCTGGAGGTGGCGACGCTGGCGGACGTCCGGTCGCAGGTCCTGGTCAGCGAGACGCTCGCGATGCTGGCCGAGCAGCCGCGCCTGCGTGACCCGCGGCTGACGGCGTTGCGCGCGGAGCACCCGGACCTGGCGTCCTCGCTGCTGGCGTACCTGGACACCCTGGGCGACGTCCGTTCCGCGGCGCGCGCACTGAACGTGCACCCGAACACGGTGCGCTACCGCGTCCGCCGGGCGGCGGAGGTCGCCGGGATCGACTTGGCGGACCCGTTGGAGCGGCTGTTCGCGTCGCTGCAGCTGAGGCTGCCGCCCGGTGTCTAAGCTGGCGCGATGACCGAGCTGCCGCCCGCCGTCCAGCAGGTGTTCGACGCCACCAACCGTGGTGACAGCGAAGCGTTCCTGGACGCCTTCACCGAGGACGGCCAGGTCGACGACTGGGGCCGCACCTTCACCGGCCGCGCGGAGATCGCGGGCTGGAACGACCGCGAGAACATCGGCGTGCAGGCGCACTTCGAGGTGCGGGACGCCCGTACGACCGGCGACACGACGACGGTGACGCTCCAGGTGAGCGGCAACGGCTTCAACGGACCCGGCACGTTCGAGTTCCTTCTGCGGGACGACCACGTGGCGCGCATGCGGATCCGCTGACTCCCGGGCGAGGGGGACGGCCCGGCCGCTGCCCTCGGGCGTATAACGACCAATACGGTGCCGATCTGGGTGGACGGCAGCCCGGCTGAGTGCCGACAGCGCCGCGCCGCGCGGATGTACTCCAGTACTGCCGTCGCGAATGGCCTGCACGGGCACCGTTCAAGCCAGACCGGCCGCCCTCGGAGCCGACAGCGCCGCCCGGCGCCGCACCGGAACAGCGCTCGTGCCTCGGCGAGTGGGAACAACGCGCTGCGGCTGGTAAGCGCTGGGCGTCAGCGGTAGGGGGCCACGGAGCGGGTGGCCGTCAGCGCCGCGCTGTGCGGCGGTGCTGTCTCCGCACCGGGAAAGCGCTCACCCCTCGCCGAGTGGGAACAGCCCGCCGCGGCCGGAAGGCGCCTACGAACCTCAGCGGTAGCGGCCGGCCGAGCGGATGGCGGCCAGCACCGCCGTCAGGCTCGGCAGCCAGCGCTGCTGCGGGTCGGGCGGCACGATCCACCGCGCGAGGTCGGCGGGGCCGTGGGTGCCCGGCATCGGGATCGAGGTGCCCGCCGTCAGCACCCGCACGTCGCGGGGGAGGAACTCGGCGTCGCTGCCCAGGATGTCTGCCTCGACCAGGAAGATGACCACCGAACCGTGCTTGGTGGGCACGCTCAGCGCGGGCCCGCGGCAGCCCTGGCGCGCCAGGTTCTCCAGCACCTGCTCGGCGCGCGCCCGCGGCACGGCGACCGCGCCGATGCCCGCCCCGATCACGAAGTTGAGGGTGCCGTTCTGCCAGTGGACCGGCCAGCCGAACGTGCGGCGGTAGTCCACGGGCGTGCTGGTCGGACGCTTGGTGCCCAGGTCGTGATCGACGCTCATGACGAGCCCCCTTCCCGGTGAGGCGGGGCACCAAAGCGGCAGTGCCCGGATCGGCGGTGGATGACTGTGATGCTAATGGCACTGCGTGCCCTTAGCAAGCCCGGCCTGTTAGTTTCGTCCTCATGTCCGACGAGTCCCGGTCCGCGCCGCGACCGCGGGTGGGCAGGACCACCGCGGGGCGCAGGCGGCTGCGGCACGCCCTCACCGTGGCGGCGATCGAGAAGTTCTCCGAGCAGGGGTACGACGCCACCACGGTCGACGAGATCGCCTCGGCCGCCGGTGTCGGCCGGCGCACCTTCTTCCGGTACTTCCGGTCGAAGGAAGACGCGATCTTCCCGAACCACGAGGAGGTCCTCGGCCGCATCGAGCAGCTCTTCGCCACCGCGGACGAGCGGCAGAACCCTCTCGAGGTGGCGTGCGCCGGCGTCGGCCTGGTGCTCGACTCCTACCTCGCCGACCCGGACGTCTCGGTCAAGCGCTTCGCCCTCACCCGCACCGTGCCTTCGTTGCGGGACAAGGAGGTCGCGAGCGTCGACCGCTACCAGCGCGTGCTCGCGACGTTCCTGCGCGCGCGGTTCCAGGCGGCCGGCGACCCGCTGTGGGACCTGCGTGGCTCGGTCGCCGCGGCGGCGGTCGCGGCGGCCCACAACCACGTCCTGCGCCGCTGGCTGCGCAGCGGCGGCGCCGAGGACGCCCACGCGCACGCGAAGGAGGCGTTCGCGCTGGTGATCGACGCCTTCGCCGACACCGCCGCCCCCCGCGCGGACCGCGACGACGAGTCGGTGGTCGCCGTGCTCAAGACCTCCGCCCCGCTGTCCGAAGTGGTCCGGCAGATCAGCCAGGCGCTGCGCTCCGCCGACTGAAACGGCACGGTGAAACGGCACGGGGTGCCACTCCCGCCGGAGTGGCACCCCGTGCCATTAGTGCTGGTGGTCGACGGTCACTCCTCCGGAGCGAGCCAGAGCACCCCGGACGGCGGCAGTTGCAGCACCGCCGACGCCGGCTGGCCGTGCCACGGCTCCAGCTCGGCCTCGACCGCCCCGTAGTTGCCCACCCCGGAGCCGCCGTAGATCTCCGCGTCGGTGTTCACGACCTCACGCCACCGGCCCGCGGCGGGCAACCCGACCCGGTAGTCGTGGTGCGGCATCCCGGCGAAGTTCGCCACGCACGCCAGCCGCGAGCCGTCCTCGCCGATGCGCAGGAAGCTCAGCACGTTGCCGCCCGAGTCGTTCGCGTCGATCCAGGCGAAGCCCTCCGGCGTGGTGTCCGCGCTGAACAACGCCGGCGACGACGTGTACGTGGAGTTCAGGTCCCGCATCAGCTTCTGGATCCCGCCGTGCAGCGGCTGTTCCAGCAGATGCCAGTCCAGCGACCGCTCCTCCGACCACTCCTGCTCCTGGCCGAACTCGCCGCCCATGAACAGCAGCTGCTTGCCGGGGTGCGCCCACATGAACGCCAGCAGCGACCGGACCCCGGCGGCCTTGTTCCAGTCGTCGCCGGGCATGCGGCCCCACAGCGAGCCCTTGCCGTGCACGACCTCGTCGTGCGACAGCGGCAGCACGAAGTTCTCGCTCCACGCGTACACCAGCGAGAACGTCATCTCGTTGTGGTGGTAGGACCGGTGCACCGGATCGTGCGCCAGGTAGTGCAGCGTGTCGTGCATCCAGCCCATGTTCCACTTGAACCCGAACCCGAGCCCGCCCAGGTGCGTCGGCCGCGTCACACCCGGCCACGCCGTCGACTCCTCGGCGATCATCACCACGCCCGGGTGTCGCTTGTAGACGGTCGCGTTCAGCTCCTGCAGGAACCGCACCGCATCCAGGTTCTCCCGCCCGCCGTACTGGTTGGGCACCCACTGGCCCTCCGGCCGCGAGTAGTCCAGGTACAGCATCGAGGCCACCGCGTCCACGCGCAGACCGTCCAGGTGGTACTCCTCCAGCCAGAACAGCGCGTTCGCGACCAGGAAGTTGCGCACCTCGTTGCGGCCGAAGTCGAACACGTACGTGCCCCAGTCCAGCTGCTCGCCGCGGCGCGGGTCGGCGTGCTCGTACAGCGGGGTGCCGTCGAAGCGCGCCAGCGCCCAGTTGTCCTTGGGGAAGTGAGCGGGCACCCAGTCCACGATCACGCCGATGCCGCGCTGGTGCAGCCGGTCCACGAAGTACCGGAAGTCGTCCGGGTGGCCGAACCGCGCCGTCGGCGCGTAGTAGGAGGTGACCTGGTAGCCCCACGACCCGCCGAACGGGTGCTCGGCGATCGGCAGCAGCTCGACGTGCGTGAAACCCATGTCCTGCACGTAGTCGGCCAGCTCCTCGGCCAGCTCGCGGTAGCCCAGCCCGGGCCGCCACGAACCGAGGTGCACCTCGTAGACGCTCATCGGCGCGTTGGCCCAGTTCGTGGCGTTGCGCTTGGCCAGCCACTCCTCGTCGGACCACTCGTAGGCCGACGCGGTGACCACCGACGCGGTCGCGGGCGGTTTCTCCGTCGCGAACGCCATCGGGTCGGCCTTCTCGTGCCACTGCCCGTCGGCGCCGAGGACGCGGAACTTGTAGTGCGTCCCGATCTCCACGCCCGGGATGAACACCTCCCACACCCCGGACGAGCCGAGCGAGCGCATCGGGTGCGACCGGCCGTCCCACCCGTTGAAGTCGCCGATCACCCGCACCCCCCGCGCGGTCGGCGCCCACACCGCGAACGACGTGCCGGTGACGACCCCGCTCGGCGTCTCGTAGGACCGCGGGTGCGCGCCCAGCACGTCCCACAGCCGCTCGTGCCTGCCCTCGCCGATCAGGTGCTGGTCCAGCTCGCCCACCGTGGGCAGCCACCGGTACGGGTCGTCGAGCGTGCACACCTGCCCGTCGTAGTCGACCTCCAGCCGGTAGTCGCCGGGGTGCTCGGGCACCGTTCCGGCGAACAGGCCGTCCACGACCCGTTCCAGGTCGAACTTGTGGTCGGCGGCGACCACGCTCACCCGGCGCGCACCGGGCCGCAGCGCCCGCACCACCACCGCGTCGCCCACGGTGTGCACACCGAGGACCGAGTGCGGGTCGTGGTGCGAGCCGGCCAGCAGCCGGTCGATGTCGCCGGGCGGCGGGGCCGCCTCGGGCAGTTCGGCTGGGACCGCGTTCACGGTTGTTCGCCTCCTGCGGTGATCCGTGCGATGGATGCCAGCGGCACGGTCAGCCATTCCGGCCGGTTGGCGTGTTCGTAGGCCACCTCGTAGACGGCCTTGTCGAGCTCGAACGCGCGCAGCAGGTCGCCGTGCGCCCGCGGGTCGCCCACTGTTTCCGGCGCCGCCTTGGCGTAGCCGTCGCAGAAGGCCGACCGGTTGCGCCGCGCCCACTCCAGCGCCCGTTCGGTGAGCCGCGGATCGTCCTCGTCGTGGCCGATCAGCATCTGGTGCGCCGCGTAGTCGAACGAGCGCAGCATCCCGGCGACATCCCGCAGCGGCGAGCGCAGCGCCACCCGTTCGGCCGCCGGCGCGGCCGGCTCGCCCTCGAAGTCGATCAGCAGCCACCCGGTGACGCAACGCAGTACCTGTCCCAGGTGCAGGTCACCGTGGATGTACTGCATGGACACCGGTCCGTGTGCCTCCCGCAGCTTCTCGAAGGCGGCGCGCAGCGCCGGGGCGTGCTCGGCCAGTTGCGGCACCGCGCGGCTCACGGTGTCCAGCCGGTCCCGCATCGCCTTGACCGTGCGGTCGAACTCGCCCTCGTCGGCGATCTCGTCGCCGAGGGCCCGCCGCAGGTCGCTGTGCACGGAGGCGACAGCCTGGCCGAGCCGCTGCGCCTCCCCGGCGAAATCGCCGCCCACCTCGTCGGGGGGCAGCTCGGGATCGGCCATGAGGTCGCGGACGCTGGTGGTGGCCATGGCCCAGCCGTCCACCGCGTCGGACACGAACTTCTGCAGCATCCCGATCGTGACCGGCTCCCCGTCGAGTTCGCCGGTGATCGAGCCGAGCAGGTCGGCGATGTGCTTGCTGCCCACGTCGTGCAGCGCCCGGTGCAGGCGCAGGTCCGGGTTCTCGCCCGGGGTGAGCTTGCGGAACAGCTTGAGGATGTAGTGGTGACCGAACACCAGCGAGGTGTTGCTCTGCTCCGCGCCCACCGGCCGGGCCCGCAGCCCGCCACGCAGCTCGGCGCCCGGTTCGCGCGCGAACCGCAGCGAGCCGATCCGCGCGTCCCCGGCGATCAGGTCGAGCAGCTTGCTCGTCAGGTCGGCGTCGCCGGTGGCCTCGTAGCAGGGCAGGCCCTTCTCGGTGCCGATCCAGCTCGACCCGAGGTACTCCGGCAGGTGGGCCTGGCTCCCGATGAGGAGCTGGTACGGCTCGCGCCGGTCGTCCTGCTCCACCTCGACGACGAGGTGGAGCAGGAGCGGGTCGCCGGCCATCAGGACCGTCGTGCTCAGCGGGCGCACCGCGGTGATCGGGCGGTCCTTCCCGGCGAACCACCGCTGCGTGGGCAGCCACTCCGGCAGTTCGGTCACCAGCGCGCCGACCAGCTCACGGGGATCGGTCAAGTCACTCACCTCGCCTCGCCTTCGCGTCCGCGTCCAGCAGCTGGAACCAGTAGAAGCCGTGCCCAGGCAACGTCAGCAGATAAGGCAGTTCCCCGATGTCGGGGAATTGAACACCGCCGGTGAGCTCCAGGGGCGTGTAACCGTGATGCTCCGACAGGTCCAGCTCGACCGGTTGCGGGAATCGCGACAGATTGTTCACACACAGGACGATGTCGAGCCGCCCGTCCGGCCGGATCCAGGTTCGCTTGTAGGCCAGCACGCTCGGGTTGGACCCGCCGAGCTCGACGAAGTCGCCCTCGGCGAACGCGTGGTGCTGCTTGCGGACCTCGATCATCCGCCGCGTCCAGTTGAGCAGCGACGACGCGCTGTCCCGCTGGGCCTCGACGTTGATCGCCTGGTACCCGTAGACCGGGTCCATGATCACCGGCAGGTAGATCCGGCCCGGGTCGCAACCCGAGAAACCGGCGTTGCGATCGGGCGTCCACTGCATGGGTGTGCGCACCGCGTCGCGGTCACCCAGCCAGATGTTGTCGCCCATTCCGATCTCGTCACCGTAGTACAGAACGGGTGACCCGGGCAGCGAAAGCAGCAAAGCCGTGAACAACTCGAGCTGGTTGCGGTCGTTCTCCAGCAGCGGCGCGAGTCGGCGGCGGATGCCGATGTTCGCCTTCATCCGCGGGTCCTTGGCGTACTCCGCGTACATGTAGTCGCGCTCTTCGTCGCTGACCATCTCCAGCGTCAGCTCGTCGTGGTTGCGCAGGAAGATGCCCCACTGCGCGCCGTCCGGGATCTTCGGCGTCTGCGCCAGGATCTCCGAGATCGGGAAGCGGGACTCGCGGCGCACGGCCATGAAGATGCGCGGCATCAGCGGGAAGTGGAACGCCATGTGGCACTCGTCGCCGCCGGTGGCCGGGTCGCCGAAGTACTCGACCACGTCGGAGGGCCACTGGTTGGCCTCGGCCAGCAGTACCCGGCCCGGGTACTCGTCGTCGACGACCTTGCGGCAGCGCTTGAGGAACTCGTGCGTGCGCGGCAGGTTCTCGCAGTTGGTGCCCTCCTGTTCGAACAGGTAGGGGACCGCGTCCAGGCGGAAGCCGTCGATGCCCAGGTCCAGCCAGAACCGCAGGACGTCGAGCATGGCCTCCTGCACGTCCGGGTTCTCGTAGTTGAGGTCGGGCTGGTGGGAGAAGAAGCGGTGCCAGTAGAACTGGCCGCGCACCGGGTCGTACGTCCAGTTCGACGTTTCGGTGTCCACGAAGATGATGCGCGCATCGGCGTAGCGCGAGTCGTCGTCGCTCCAGACGTAGTAGTCGCCGTAGGGCCCGTCGGGGTCGGACCGCGACTGCTGGAACCACGGGTGCACGTCCGAGGTGTGGTTGAGGACGAGGTCGGTGATCACGCGAATGCCGCGCTTGTGGGCCTCGTCGAGGAGGTAGACGAAGTCCTCGACCGTGCCGAACTCCGGCAGCACCGCGCGGAAGTCGCTGATGTCGTAACCGCCGTCGCGCAGCGGCGAGGCGTAGAAGGGCGGCAGCCAGAGGCAGTCGACGCCGAGCCACTCGATGTAGTCCAGCCGGTTCGCGAGCCCGCGCAGGTCGCCGGTGCCGTCGCCGTTGGAGTCGGCGAAGGCGCGCACCAGCACCTCGTAGAAGACCGCGCCCTTGTACCACTGCGGGTTGTCCGGCGCCTGTTTCGCGGACTTGAAGTCGTCGGCCTGCGGCTCGACGAGCATCCCGTCGGGGGTCATCGCCTCACCGGTGTGCGGGATGCCCTCCAGACCGAGCGCCGCGTCGGGCCGGGCGTCTTCGTCCATGAACTCCACCTCTCCCCACCTCATCCGGGTGCGTTCGACTACCCCGGCGCCGGTCGGTGCGCGGGGTTCTCCGTGGAAAACTGTGTTGTGTCGGGGCCGGCCTCAGTCGCGGCCGGCCAGGCGGCGCTGTACGCCGACGACGTGCGCGACCGAACGCCAGGGTTCGAGCCGCACGTAGTTCGCCTGGCCCCAGTCCCAGGTCTCGCCGGTGACCTCGTCGTGCGCGATCAGCCGCTCGTGCCAGTCGAAACCGAGCGCGGCCAGGTCGAGCCAGAGGGTCCCCTCCTGGGCCTGGTGCGGATCCAGGGTCACCACCACGACGACGGTGTCGCCCGTCGCCGGATCCTGCTTGGAATAGGCCAGCAGCGCCGGGTTGTCCACGTGGTGGAACCGCAGCGTGCGCATCTGCTGCAGCGCGGGGTGGGCGCGGCGCACCGCGTTGAGCTTCGTCAGCCACGGCTCGAGTGAGCGGCCCTCCGCCAGCGCCTGGTCGAAGTCCCGCGGGCGCAGTTCGTACTTCTCCGAGTGGAGGTACTCCTCGCTGCCCTCGCGCACCGGCTCGTGCTCGTACAGCTCGAAACCGGAGTAGACGCCCCAGGTCGGCGACAGCGTCGCGGCGAGCGCGGCGCGCAGCGCGAACATGGCCGGGCCGCCCTTCTGCAGCGACTCGTGCAGGATGTCCGGCGTGTTGACGAACAGGTTCGGCCTGCCGACGTCCCAGTGCTCGACCAGGTCGACGCCGAACTCGATCAGCTCCTCCTTCGTCGTGCGCCAGGTGAAGTAGGTGTAGGACTGGGTGAAGCCGAGCTTGGCCAGGCCCCACAGGCGGGCCGGGCGCGTGAAGGCCTCGGACAGGAACAGCACGTCCGGGTGCGCGTCCTTCACGGTCTTGATCAGCCAGGCCCAGAAGTCCGGCGGCTTGGTGTGCGGGTTGTCGACGCGGAAGATGCGGACCCCGTGCGAAGCCCAGTGCAGCACGACCCGCAGCACCTCGGCGTAGATGCCCTCCGGGTCGTTGTCGAAGTTGATCGGGTAGATGTCCTGGTACTTCTTCGGCGGGTTCTCGGCGTAGGCGATGCTGCCGTCCGGGCGCGTGGTGAAGAACTCCGGGTTCTTCAGCACCCACGGGTGGTCCGGGGCGGCCTGCAGCGCCAGGTCGAGGGCGACCTCCAGGCCCAGCTCGGTGGCGCGGGCGACGAAGTCGTCGAAGTCGTCGATGGTGCCCAGCTGCGGGTGGACCGCGTCGTGGCCGCCTTCGTCCGAGCCGATGGCCCACGGCGAGCCGACGTCGGTCTCGTCCGGGGTGAGGGTGTTGTTGCGCCCCTTGCGGTTCACGCGGCCGATGGGGTGGATCGGCGGCAGGTAGACGACGTCGAAACCCATGCGCGCGATGCGGTCCAGTGCCTTGGCCGCGGTCTGGAAGGTGCCGTGCACGGGGCGGCCTTGCTCGTCCCAGCCGCCGGTGGAGCGGGGGAAGAACTCGTACCAGGACCCGAACGCGGCGCGCTCCCGGTCGACCCAGATGCGCATCGGCTTGCCCTTGGTGACCAGCTCGCGCACCGGGTACTCGTGCATGATCCGGTCCACGTCGACGGACAGCGCGGGGCCGACGCGCTCGGCGAGGTAGCGGTCGGTGTCGCGCAGGGCGTGCGCGGCGCTGGCGAGCAGGGCGCGCTCGCGGCGGCGGTCCGGGCGGCGCGAGACGCGGTCCAGCAGGCGGGCGCCGGTCTCCAGGTCGTTGGCCAGTTCGGTGGCGTCCTGCCCGGCGGCCACCTTGACCTTGACGGCGTGCTTCCAGGTGGACCAGGGGTCGCTCCACGCGTCGACGCGGAAGGTCCACAGGCCCTCGGCGTCCGGGACGATGACCGCGCCGAAGCGGTCCAGACCAGTGCCTTGCTCGGCCATCCGGGTGCGGCGGGAGATCCGGTCGTGCGGGCCGCGCCAGGACACCGTGGCGGCGACCGCGTCGTGACCCTCCCGCCAGACCGTCGCCGAGATCGGAACGTGTTCCCCCACCACCGCTTTCGCCGGGTAGTGGCCACAGCTGACCGCTGGGGTCACGTCGTCGATGCCGAGCCGGCCGGTCATCGGCAGCGCCCCTCTCACCGTTGTTGTCGAATATGCAGCCCCACCCGACGGCCCGGTGGGGACGTACAGGTCTTCGGAAGGAGGTACCCAGCTGCGAACGTGCGCAAACTACCGCCTCGGGTGTCACTCTCCGTCGGCGGGCCACGTGTGTCCAGTGTGGTCATCGACTGGTAACCCACGCGTCACGGCGTGGTTCGCTTCGGCGCCTTCCACCGCGCACTTTCGACCCCTCAACGGCGTTCAGGCAAGTCGGGTAACACCAACGGGCGTCAGCTCGGAAGGGCTTGCCGTGTCTGGGATCGGGATGCCCCGTCGTACCCGCCGGTAACCCTGGGGGCGCCGGTTTGGTTGCGGTGGAAGTGGCGGGGTTCGGGCGATGATCGTTTGGCGGGGGAGGGGTTCGGATGGTGGTGGTCGGCGGCGGGTGGTGGGTGCCGGGGGTGGGTGGTGGTGCCGGTGGTGGTCACGCTCCGCGCTGGCTGGAAGGTGGTCGGCGGGCCCGTGCTGCTTTGGGTGGAAGGTGTTCGTGGGACCCGTGCTGCTTTGGGTGGAAGGTGTTCCTGGGCCCCGTGTTGCTCTGGGTGGAAGGTGGTCGCTGGGCCCCGTGTGGCTCTGGGTGGAAGGTCTTCACTGGGGCCGGCGCTGCTCCGGGGAACGGGGTTCTCGCTGCGGCCTGTGCCCGCGTCCACCTCTTCACCGCGAGTGCAGTGCAGCGCCGTGCCGCGCCCGCGAAGCGGGAGCGCGGCGGCCGGCGTCTGCCGCGCCGGCCGCCGCCGCGCGCGTCGCCGCGTGGGCGCTCGGTCCCGCTTCGCGGGCGCGGCGGCAGCTGCCACCGGGCGTTGCCGGCCGGGCGTGCTCCGGCTGGGAAGCGTGCCACCGTTGCGCGGGCGAGCTCGCGTTGCTGGGCGGGGGTGCTTCTGCTGCGGAAGCGCTCCACCGTTGCGCGGGCCTGGTCCTGCATCGCGGACGCCGCGCCGTTGTCGCCGGGCGGGCGGCTCCGGCTGGGAAGCGCACCATTGGTGCGGGCGTGCTCGGGTTGCCAGGCGGGGTGCTTCCGCTGGGGAAGCGCTCTGCCGTTGCGCGGCCGTGCTCCTGCTTCGCGAGCGCCGCGCGCTTGCCACAGCGCTGTTGCCGCCGGCCGGGTGTGCTCCCGCTGCGGACGAGCGCCACCGCTGGGCGGTGTGCTCCCGCTTCACGGGCACGGCGTCGTTGCCGCCGTGCGCGTTGCCCGGCGGGGGTCCTTCCGCTGCGGAAGCGCGCTGCGGGTGCGTGGTGCGGGGCGGCACGCCGTTGCCTCCGGGCGCGTTGCCGGGCGCGCGTGCTCCGGCTGCGAAGCGCGTCAGCACCGCTGTGCGGGCACCGCGCCGATTGCCGCCGGGCGCGTTGCCGGGCGAAGCGGGCCACCGCCGCTGCGCGGGCACCGTGCTGGTTGTCGCCGGGCGCGCCGCTGGGCGGGGGTGGTTGTGCTGCGCGGGTGTCGCTGCGCGGGCACCGCGCCGATTGCCGCCGGGCGCGTTGCCGGGCGAAGCGGGCCACCGCCGCTGCGCGGACCGCGCTGGTTGTCGCCGGGCGCGCCGCTGGGCGGGGGTGGTTGTGCTGCGCGGGTGTCGCTGCGCGGGCACCGCGCTGGTTGCTGCCGGGCGCGTTGCCGGGCGAAGCGGGCCACCGCCGCTGCGCGGACCGCGCTGGTTGTCGCCGGGCGCGTCGCTGGGCGGGGGTGGTTGTGCTGCGCGCGGCGTCGCTGCGTGGGCGGGGTTGCGCTGCGCGCCGCGGGGCCCTGCCGCCGTATGTGCTCTACCTGGGCGTGATGTCCCGTGGGGCGCGGAGCAGCAGCAGCGCCCTCGCGGGGAGGGTCAGCCTGCTGCCGGGCGTGAGGGCGCCCGGGTTGGCGGGGCTGCCGTCCGGCGTCGTGGTGTCCAGGGTCGGCTTCAGGGTTTCGCCGAACTCCGGGCCGGGCAGGGTGACCTTCACCGGCTCGTCCCCGGAGTGCAGGATCAGCAGCCACGAGTGGTCGGCGATCAGTTCGCCCTCCCGGGTGCGGGACTGGCTGTTCGACCCGTCGATCCACATCATCAGCGTGCGGCGGCCCCCGTCGAACCAGTCCTCCTCCGTCATCTCCTCGCCGTCGGGGCGGAACCAGATCAGGTCGGGGCGCCCGGTGGGCGTCGTGCGGCCTTCGAAGAACTCCGGCTGCCTCAGGGCCGGGCTCGCGGCCCGCAGGTGCACCAGCCGGCGCGTGAAGGCCAGCATCGCGGTCGCGTCCGGGTCGCCGGACCAGTCCAGCCACGACGTCTCGTCGTCCAGGCAGTACGCGTTGTTGTTGCCGCCCTGGGTGCGCCACAGCTCGTCACCCGCGACGAGCATCGGGGTGCCCGTCGACAACAGCAGCGTCGCGAGCAGGTTCCGCGCCTGCCTGGCCCGCAGCTCCCGGATCTCCGGATCGTCGGTCTCGCCCTCGGCGCCGTGGTTCCAGGAGCGGTTGTCGTTCGTGCCGTCGCGGTTGTCCTCGCCGTTGGCCTCGTTGTGCTTTTCGTTGTAGGACACCAGATCCCGCAACGTGAAGCCGTCGTGCGCGGTGATGAAGTTGACCGACTGCCACGGGCGGCGCAGGTTGTGGTCGTACAGGTCCGACGACCCGGACAGCCGGAACGCCAGGTCGTCCACCCCCACCGCGCCGCGCCAGAAGTCACGCACCGTGTCGCGGTAGCGGCCGTTCCACTCCGCCCACTGCGCCCCGAAGTCGCCGACGCGGTAGCCGTGCCCGGTCACGTCCCACGGCTCGGCGATCAGTTTGCACCCGGACAGCACCGGGTCGGTGGTGATCGCGGTGAGCAGCGCCGAGTCCCGGTCGAACGCGCCGCCGCCTGGCCTGCCGAGCGTGCTGGCCAGGTCGAACCGGAACCCGTCGACACCCATCTCGGTCGCCCAGTACCGCAGCGAGTCGGTGACCAGGCGGATCACCGTCGGCGAGCGCGGCTCCAGGGTGTTGCCGCAGCCGGTCAGGTCGATGACGTTGCCGCGGCCGGCGTGCAGGTAGTAGGCCGGGGCGTCCAGGCCGCGGAACGACAGGGTGGGCCCGTCCAGGCCGCCCTCGCAGGTGTGGTTGAAGACCACGTCGAGGATGACCTCGATGTTGGCCGCGTGCAGGGCGGCGACCATGGTGCGGAACTCGGCGACCTCACGCCCCGGCTCGCTCGCGTACCCGGCGTGCGGCGCGAAGTAGCCCAGCGGCGAGTACCCCCAGTAGTTCTTCCGCCCGGTGCGCACCAGGTAGGGCTCCTCGGTGAACCAGTGCACCGGCAGCAACTCCACCGCGGTCACCCCGAGCCGCACCAGGTGCTCGATCGCCGCCGGGTGGGCCAGGCCCAGGTAGGTGCCGCGCAGGTTCGCCGGGATCTCCGGGTTGCGCTGCGTGAAGCCCTTCACGTGCATCTCGTAGATGACGGACTCCTCGAACGGCACCTCGGGCTTGGCGCCGGTGTCCGGGCCGCCGTGCGAGGTGACCACCGACAGCGGCACGCTGCCCAGCGAGTCGACCTTGGAGCGGCGGTGGTGCATCGGATCGCCCGCGTGGCCGAGCGCGGCGGAAAGGTCGGTGAGGGCGCCGGTGATGCGCGTGGCGTACGGGTCGACGAGGATCTTGTCCGGGTTGCAGCGCAGGCCGCGCGACGGGTCGTACGGGCCGTGCACCCGGTAGCCGTACTTCTGGCCCGACGTCACACCCGGCACCAGGCCGTGCCACACGCCGAAGGTGCGCTCGGTGAGCTCCACGCGGCGTTCGGAGCCGTCCTCGCTGATCAGGCACACCTCGACGGCGTCGGCGACGGTCGAGGTGACGGCGAACCGGACGCCCCCGCCCTCCGGGTGCGCGCCCAGGGGGAAGGGGCGCCCGGCGAGGACGAGGTTGTCGGTGGCAGGTCGGGTGGCCATGCTCCGATTCTCCCAGCACCCACCGACAGTTTGGTCACCGCCGAACGGTGTCGATCAGGCCGGGGTGCCGGGCGGGTGGTGACGGCGGGTGGCCGCGGCGGAGGTGTGCGGGGTTGTTCGCGCTGGTCGGTGCCTTCTGCGCGGAGGGACGGGTGGGGGTGGATGGGGCCGGTCGCGGGGGTGGTGAGGGTTTGGTCACCGCCGCACGGGGGCGATGGCGACCAAGTCCGCGGACGTCCGGTGACCTGGCGTGATCAGCTGAGGGTGTCGATCAGGACGAACGTGTCCGGGGGCAGCTGGGCGGCCGTGGCGTCGCCCCAGGAGAGCAGCACCTTGCCCGCCGGGTCGCCCAGGTCGGCGGCCTCGGGGCCGAAGTTGCACACCAGCCGCAGGGCGCCGCGGTCGAGGACCAGCAGCGGGCCGTCCGCGCGCACCTCGAACCGGTCCAGCCGCGGGTCCGCCAGCTCCGGCCGGGACCGGCGCAGCGCGATCAGCGACCGGTACAGGTCGAGCATCTCGCGGTGTCCCTCCTTGGCCGGCTCGGACCAGTCCAGCCGCGAGCGCTCCACGGTCGCCGGGTCCATCGGGTCCGGCACCTCGGCCTCACCCCAGCCGTGGCGGGCGAACTCGCGGCGGCGGCCCGTCCGCACGGCCTCGGCCAGCTCCGGGTCCGGGAACGACGCGAAGAACTGCCACGGCGTGCGCGCCGCCCACTCCTCGCCCATGAACACCATCGGCGTGTACGGCGAGCAGAACACGATCGCCGCGCCGCAGGCCAGGCGTCCCGGCGACACCGAAGCGGACAACCGGTCGCCGGTGGCCCGGTTGCCGATCTGGTCGTGGTTCTGCAGGTAGATCAGGAACCGGTGCCCGGGCAGCGTCCGCGTGTCGACCGGCCGCCCGTGCGTCCGCTCCCGGAACGACGACCACGTGCCGGCGTGGAAGAACGCCTGCCGCAGCGTCTTCTCCAGCGCCCCGGGCGCGCCGAAGTCGGCGTAGTACCCGCTGGTCTCCCCGGACAGCGTCACGTGCAGCGCGTGGTGCAGGTCGTCGCACCACTGGGCGTGCAGCCCGTACCCGCCGCCCTCGCGGGCGGTGACCAGCCGCGGGTCGTTGAGGTCCGACTCGGCGATCAATGTCAGCGGCCGCCGCACCGCCGCCGACAGCGCCTCCACCTCCACCGCCAGCTCCTCCAGCAGGTGCGTGGCCCGCCGGTCGCTCAGCGCGTGCACCGCGTCCAGCCGCAGCGCGTCGACGTGGAAGTCCCGCAGCCAGCCGAGCGCGTTGTCCAGCACGTACCGGCGGACCTCGTCGGACCCCTCGCCGTCCAGGTTCAGGCCGGGGCCCCAGTCGTTGCTGCCCGCGAAGTAGGGGCCGAACCGGTCCAGGTACGCCCCCGACGGCCCGAGGTGGTTGTAGACGACGTCGAGCACCACGGCCAGGCCGCGCGCGTGGCAGGCGTCGACGAACCGCTTGAACCCGTCCGGCCCGCCGTAGGGCTCGTGCGCCGCGCCCCACAGCACCCCGTCGTAGCCCCAGCCGTCGGTGCCGTCGAAGGAGTTGACCGGCAGCACCTCGACGAACGTGACGCCCAGGTCGACGAGATGGTCCAGCCGGCCGATCGCCGCGTCGAACGTGCCCTCCGGGGTGAACGTGCCGATGTGCAGCTCGTAGAGCGCGCCGCCGGGCAGCGCCCGCCCTGTCCACGACCCGTCGGTCCAGTCGAACGCGGAGTGGTCGTAGATCCGGGACGGCCCATGCACGCCGTGGGGCTGCCAGGACGACCGCGGATCGGGAAGCGCCTTCTCGTCGTCGTCGAGCACGAAGGCGTAGTCGGCGCCCGGCGGCGCCGGCACGTCGGAGAACCACCAGCCGCCGCCACCAGCCGTCATCTCGTGATCGGCGCCGCCCGTGCGCACGCGCACCCGCGAGACGGCGGGCGCCCACACCCGGAAGGTCATGACTCTCCTCGCACCAGCAGCGCGACCGGATAACGCGCCAGCATCTCCGACAGCTCACCGGTGACCGCCGCGCCGGTGATCGCGTCCGTCCACTCACCGGCGGGCAGCGGCAGCACCGTGCCGCGCCAGCCGCCGCCCTCGGCCAGCCCCACCGGCAGCCGGGTGGCCACCGTGATCAGCCCGGTGCGCTCGAAGGCCACCACGTGCGCGGCGGCCGGGCCCTCGGCGTGCAGGCGGCGGTAGCCGGTGAACAGCTCCGGGGAGTCGCGGCGCAGGGTCAGCGCCCGGTGCACGACGAGCAGCTTCGCCGCGCCGGAGGAGTCGACCGGCGGCAGCCACCCGCCCTCGATCTCCTCCAGCAGCGCGGCGCGCAGCGCGTAGTCCACCGGCCGCCGGTTGTCCGGGTCGACCAGCGAGAAGTCCCACAGCTCGGTGCCCTGGTAGACGTCCGGCACGCCGGGCGCGGTGAGCTGGATCAGCTTCTGCGCCAAGGAGTTCGACCATCCCGGTTCGCGCACCCGCGCCACGAACGCCTCGACCTCGGCCGCCAGGTCCGCGTCGCCGAGGACCTCGTCCGGCCACGCCGCGACCGCCCGCTCGAACTCCTCGTCGTGGTCGGTCCAGGTGGTGCGGAGCTTGCTTTCCTTGGCCGCCTTGTCCAGGTAGTCCCGCAGCCGCTCCGGGGTGATCGGCCAGGCGCCCACCAGCGTCTGCCAGGCCAGCAGGTTCAGCGACGGCTCGTCGATGCCGTGCCGGGCGGTCCACCGCCGGACCGCGGCGGCGAACTCGCCGGGCACCTCCGACAGCACCGCCAGCCGCGCCCGCACGTCCTCGGACCGCTTCGTGTCGTGCGTGGTCAGCGTCGTCATCGCGCCGGGCCAGCCTGCCTCACGAGCGGCGGCCATCGCGTGGAAGGCGTCCCCGGAGGCGCCGAAGTCGTTGGGGGAGCCGCCGACCTCGTTGAGCGCGGCGAACCGCGTGTAGCGGTAGAAGGTGGTGTCCTCGGTGCCCTTGGCGACCACCATGCCGGAGGTCTGCTGGATGCGGGTGGCCAGCTCGCCGTGCGGGTCCTCGCGCACCTGGAAGTCCAGCGCGTCGATCGCCTCGGTCAGGTCGGGGCGCGCGGCGCGGGCGGCGGCGATCGCGGCCGCCCAGTTCGCCTCGCCCTCGGGCAGGTAGGACCGGTACACCGGGAACGCGACCATCGTCTCGGCCACCGCCCCCTGCGCCGCCTCCGGCTCGACGCCGCGCACCAGCGCGGCGATCCGGTGCACCTCGGCCACCAGGATCCGGTCGGTCACCAGCCGCCGGGCCCTGTCCTCGACCTCGTGGTAGTCCACCGGCTGGCCCAGCGACCGCGCCAGCTCGGTCAGCGGCGCCTCGGCGTCCGGGTCGACGAACAGCCCGGTGATCTCGCGCAGCGCGTCGTAGCCGGTGGTGCCGTCGACCGGCCAGCTCTGCGGCAGGTCCTCGCCCGGGTGCAGGATCTTCTCCACCACCAGCCACGCCTCCGGCGCGCCCGCACGCAGCATCCGCATGTAGCCGCCGGGGTCGGCCAGGCCGTCCGGGTGGTCCACGCGCAGGCCCGTGACCTCGCCCTCGGCGACCCAGCGCAGCACCTCGCCGTGGGTGGCGCGGAAGACGTCGGGCAGCTCGACCCGCACCGCGGCGAGCGTGGTGATGTCGAAGAAGCGGCGGTAGTTCAGCTCCGCGTTGCCCCGGCGCCAGCCCACCAGCTCGTAGTGCTGCCGCGCGTGCACCTCCTGCGGGCTGCCCTCGCCGGTGCCCGGCGCGATCGGGAACCGGTGCTCGTAGTAGACCAGCTCGTCGCCGTCGATCCGCAGCTCCGCCACGTCGGCGTCGTCGCCGAGGACGGGCAGCAGCACCCTGCCGCGCCGCCAGTCGATGTCGAAGTAGTCGGCGTGCGCCGAGCCGGGGCCGTGCCGCAGCACGTCCCACCACCACGGGTTCGCCTTCGCGACCTCGACCGCCATGTGGTTGGGCACGATGTCCACGACGAACCCGAGCCCCGCGTCCCGCAGCCGCTTCGCCAGATCCCGCCGCGCGTCCTCGCCGCCCAGCTCCGGCCGCGCCCGCGTCGGGTCGACCACGTCGTAGCCGTGGGTGGACCCGGGCGTCGCGTCCAGCACCGGCGAGGCGTACAGGGCGCCGACGCCGAGCCTGCGCAGGTACGGAATGCGGTCGGCGGCGTCGGCGAAGGTGAACTCCGGGCGCAGCTGCACCCGGTAGGTGGCGGACGGTCTCATGCGTCCACCCGCTGCAGCACCACGAGCGAACGGGCAGGCAGGTTCATCGTGCCGCCCGCGGCCACCGGCTCACCCGGCTCCTCCGCGACGGTCCCGGCCTCGGTGTCGACCACCACCGCCCAGCCCGCTCCGTAGTCGGCGTTCGGCAGGGTCAGCTCGATGTCCTCGTAGTGCGCGTTGAACGCCAGCAGGAACGAGTCGTCGGTGACCTTCATGCCGCGCGGGTCGAGGTCGTTGATGCCCTCGCCGTTGAGGAACGCGACGATGGCCTTGCCGAAGCCGTCGTCCCAGTTCTGCTCCTTCATCTCCTCGCCGGAGGGGGTGAACCAGGCGATGTCGCGCAGCTCCTCGCCCTTGCCGATCGGTTTGCCCGCGAAGAAGCGGCGGCGCCGGAACACCGGGTGCTTCTTGCGGAACGCGGCGAGCGCGGCGGTGAACTCGACCTGGTCGGCGTTGGCCTTCGCGAGCGACCAGTCCATCCAGGAGATCTCGTTGTCCTGGCAGTAGACGTTGTTGTTGCCCCGCTGGGTGCGGCCCATCTCGTCGCCGTGCAGCAGCATCGGCACGCCCTGCGACAGCAGCAGTGTGGCGAGCATGTTGCGGCGCTGCTTGGCCCGCAGCGCCAGCACCTCCTCGTCGTCGGTCTCGCCCTCGACACCGCAGTTCCACGAGCGGTTGTCGTCGGCGCCGTCCCGCCCGTCCTCGCCGTTGGCCTCGTTGTGCTTGTTGTTGTAGGACACCAGGTCCTGCAGCGTGAAGCCGTCGTGCGCGGTGACGAAGTTGATCGAGGCGTACGGGCGGCGGCCGTCGTCCTGGTACAGGTCGGACGATCCGGTGAGCCGGGAGGCGAACTCGCCGAGCGTGGCGGGCTCGCCGCGCCAGAAGTCCCGCACGGTGTCCCGGAACTGACCGTTCCACTCCGTCCACAGTGGAGGGAAGTTGCCGACCTGGTAGCCGCCCGGCCCGACGTCCCACGGCTCGGCGATCAGCTTGACCCGGCTCACCGTCGGGTCCTGCTGCACCAGGTCGAAGAACGTGGACAGCCGGTCGACGTCGTAGAACTCGCGGGCCAGGGTGGCGGCGAGGTCGAAGCGGAACCCGTCGACGTGCATCTCGGTGACCCAGTACCGCAGCGAGTCCATGATGAGCTGCAGCGTGTGCGGGTTGCGCACGTTCAGCGAGTTGCCGGTGCCCGTGTAGTCCATGTAGTACTGCGGCTCGTCCTCGACCAGCCGGTAGTAGGCCTGGTTGTCGATGCCGCGCATGGACAGGGTGGGGCCGAGGTGGTTGCCCTCGGCGGTGTGGTTGTAGACGACGTCGAGGATGACCTCGATGCCTGCTTCGTGCAGGGCCTTGACCATGCCCTTGAACTCCTGCACCTGGCCGGCCTGCTCGGGCAGCGCCGCGTAGCCCTCGTGCGGGGCGAAGAAGCCGATCGTGTTGTAGCCCCAGTAGTTGCGCAGGCCCTTCTCGGCCAGACCGTGGTCGGTGATGAACTGGTGCACCGGCATCAGCTCGATCGCCGTGACGCCGAGCTTGGTGAGGTGGTCGATCACCGCCGGGTGCGCGAGCCCGGCGTAGGTGCCGCGCAGCCGCGGGGGCACCTCCGGGTGGTTCATCGTGAGGCCGCGGACGTGTGCCTCGTAGATCACCGTCTCGTTGTAGGGCGTGCGCGGCGGCCGGTCGTCACCCCAGTCGAAGAACGGGTTGACCACCACCGCGTGCGGCACGTGCGCCGCCGAATCCGCGTCGTTGCGCTCGTCGGGCGAGCCGAACGGGTAGGCGAACAACGCCTCGTCCCAGTCGACGTGACCGGCGATCGCCTTGGCGTACGGGTCGATCAGCAGCTTGTTCGGGTTGCAGCGCAGGCCGCGCGACGGGTCGTACGCGCCGTGCACGCGGTAGCCGTAGCGCTGGCCGGGGCCGACGCCGAGCAGGTACCCGTGGTGGACGAACCCGTCGACCTCGGTCAGGCGGTGCCGCTCCTCGGTGCCGTCCTCGTTGACCAGGCACAGCTCGACGTGATCCGCGACCTCCGAGAAGACGGCGAAGTTGGTGCCCACACCGTCGTAGGTGGCACCCAGCGGGTAGGGCAATCCGGGCCAGGGCGGCACAGGTTCTCCTCTTTGCGTTCGCGAGCCGTGTTCCGACGTGTGCCCAATCTAGCGGTCTTCAAGCACTTCGCCCGGTGAACGGGCGCGCGGCGCGCAATTCCTTCACGAAGTGGCGCAGTCGTGCGTCCGCGAAGAACTCCTCCACGGTGACGGGCAAGGGAATCCGCCAGTTCGGGTACTCGTCCGTCGTGCCGGGCAGGTTGGGCTGCCGCACCTCGCCGACCACGTCGGCTGGCGCGGTCAGCAGCAGCCGCGACGCGGCGGACGCGAGCAGGGTGTGCAGCGCAGCCACCGGGTCGTCGTCCGGGATGCCCTGCGCCCGCGCGAACGCGAGCAGGTCGGCGCGCTCGGTCTCCGCGGCGGCCCGTTCCTCCTCCGCCGGCCCGTCGAGCAGTCCCAGTTCGGCCCGCACGCGCACGTGCTCGCCGGCGAGCCAGCCGGCGACGGTCGGCAGGTCGTGCGTGGTGATGCTCGCCATCGCGTCGGCGTCCCACTCCGCGGGCGGGACGAACGGGTGGCCGGGCGAGTCGTAGTCGCGCTGGAACCACAGCACCGCGGAGCTGAGCACCCCGCGCTCGTGCAGGGTCTTGGTCACCGCGGCCTCGACCGTGCCCAGGTCCTCGCCCACGACGACCGCGCCCGCGCGGTGCGCCTCCAGCGCCAGGATGCCGAGCATCGCCTCGGCGTCGTAGTGCACGTAGGTGCCGCGTGACGGCGGCTCGCCCGGCGGGATCCACCACAGCCGCCACAACCCGGCGACGTGGTCGATCCGGATGCCGTCGGCGTGCCGCAGGACGCCGCGGATGACATCGCGGAACGGCGCGTAACCGAGTTCGGCGAGCCGGTCCGGGCGGAACGGCGGCAGGTTCCAGTCCTGGCCCTGCTGGCTGAAGGCGTCCGGTGGCGCGCCAACGGTCACCTGCGCGGCGAACGCGTCGCCCAGCGCCCAGGTGTCCGCGCCGCCCGGGTGCACGCCGACCGGAAGGTCGTGCACGATGCCCACCGGCATCGCGGCGGCCGCCTCGCGGGCGTGGCCGAGCTGGTCCTCGCACAGCTGCTGCAGCCAGCCGTGGAAGGCGATCCGGTCGGCCAGCTCGGCGCGGGCTGCGGCGACCTCCGGGCCGTGCGGGTCGCGCAGCGGCACCGGCCACTCGCGCCAGTCCGGGCCGTGCCGTTCGGCCAGCGCGCAGAAGGTCGCGAAGTCGTGCACGGCGTCGTCCAGCGGCGCGGGCTCGTGCAGCGGCCACAGCAGTTCCAGCGCGGCCAGCTTGGCGCTCCAGACCGCGTCGTAGTCGATCAGGTCCGCGTTGTCCGGCCGCAGGGCCAGCACCCGGGCACGCAGGTCCTCGCCGGCGCGCGCGAACTCGGGCGTGTCGGTGATCCGGAGGTAGAGCGGGTTGGCGTAGCGGCGGCTGGCCGGCGAGTAGGGGGAGCGTTCGACCGGGTGAACCGGGCTGATCGCCTGCACCGGATTGACCAGCAGCACGCCCGCGTCCAGCTCGGCGGCCGAGCGGCGCGCGAACTCCGCGAGGTCGCCGAAGTCCCCGGCGCCCCACGACCGCTCCGAACGCAGCGCGTAGAGCTGCAACATCCAGCCCCAGGCCGGGGGCACCTCGGGCAGGCGGTGCGGCACGACGGCGAGCACCACGTCCTGCTCGGCGGTCTCGACGCGGTGCCAGCCCAGCGGCAGATCGGCGGGAAGCATCCGGCCGATCTCCCGGCGGGTGCCGTCCTCCAAATGCAGGACAGCGGGCCCGCCCGCGTCGTGTTCGGTACCTTCTCGCAGCACGAGCGTCGGGGGCAGCACCGTGGCCGCCCGGCGTTCGCGGACCGCGGCCAGCTCGCGGCGGATCGCGTCCGGCCCGGAGGCGTCCACCCCGAACTGGGCGAGAACGGCGACGACGACGTCCGGCTCGACCTCGACCTCGCGTTGTTCGGCGTTCTCGTACCGGGTGGCCACTCCGTAAGCGTGCGCGAGGGCGGTCAGGTCGGCTTCCACCCGTTCAGGATCCAGGTCCCGGCCGGGGGCCGCCACACGACGAGAAGAGGAGAACGCATGGGGCGCTGGGCCGATCACGCGATCTGGTGGCACGTCTACCCGCTCGGCTTCACCGGCGCGCCCGGCGGGGCGCTCCCGGCAGGCAGCGAGGCGCAGCACCGGCTCCGGCGGCTGGAGAACTGGCTCGACTACGCCGTTGAACTGGGCTGTTCCGGTCTGATGCTGGGCCCGGTGTTCGCGTCCGAGACCCACGGCTACGACACGGTCGACCACTTCCGGATCGACCCGCGGCTGGGCGACGACGCCGATTTCGACCGCCTCGTCGCGGCCGCCCACAGCCGCGGGCTGCGGATCGTGCTGGACGGTGTTTTCAACCACGTTTCGCGCGCCTTCGGGCATCCGGAGTGGTTCCGCCGCGACGGCGCCGACTACGCGGTGTTCGAGGGGCACGCGCACCTGGTGGCGCTGGACCACGCCCAGCCGGCGGTCGCGGACTACGTGGGCCGGGTGCTGGACCACTGGCTCGGCCGCGGAGTGTCCGGGTGGCGGCTGGACGCGGCGTACGCGGTGCGGCCGGAGTTCTGGGCGCGGGTGCTGCCCGGGGTGCGGCGGCGGCACCCGGACGCGTGGTTCGCCGGCGAGGTGCTGCACGGCGACTACGCGTCCTACGTGGCACGCGGCGGGCTGGACACGGTGACGCAGTACGAGCTGTGGAAGGCGATCTGGAGCTCGCTGCACGACGGGAACTTCTTCGAGCTGTCCTGGGCGCTGAAGCGGCACGACGAGCTGATGGGGTCGTTCGTGCCACAGACCTTCGTCGGCAACCACGACGTCACGCGGCTGGCGAGCCGCCTGACCGACGAGCGGCACCTGGCGCACGCGCTGGCGGTGCTGTTCACCGTCGGCGGCGTGCCCAGCGTCTACTACGGCGACGAGCAGGCCTTCCGCGGCGTCAAGGAGGAACGGGAGGGCGGCGACGACGAGATCCGCCCGGAGTTCCCGGCCGACGCCGGGCAGCTCGCGCCCTACGGCTGGCCGGTGTACCGCCTGCACCAGCGGCTGATCGGCCTGCGGCGGCGGAACGCGTGGCTGGTGCGGGCGCGGACGGAGGTCGAGCACCTGACGAACCGGGCGATGGCGTTCCGCTCCCGCTCCGGCGACGACGAGATCCTGACGCTGCTGAACACCAGCGACGACGCGTACCGGTTCCCGGTGGACATCGACGGGCTGCGGGTGCTCGACTCGTCGTCACCGGACGGGAAGGCGCCGCTGCCCACGCTGCCGCCGCACGGCTGGGCGGTGCTGGGCCGGGCGTCTCAGTAGAAGATCGGGCCCGGCGTGCCGCCGCCGGCCGGGATCGGGTCGCCGGTGATCGCGGCGCTGCGCGGGGAGGCGAGAAACGTGACGACGTCGGCGACCTCGGCCGCGGTGACCATCCGGCCGATCGCGCTGCCGCGGCCGAGCAGCGCCTCCGCTTCCGCCACGGTCACGCCCCGGGCGCGCGCGACGCCCTCGACCATCGCCGGGGTGCGTTCGGTGACGGTCAGCCCGGGGTGCACGACCGTCACGTTGATCCCGTGCGGGCCGAGTTCGTCGGCGAGGTTCTTGGTCAGGGCGGCCACGCTCACGTTGCGGATCGAGCCGAACGGGCTGCCGGTGCGGCGCGCGTTGAGGCCGGAGACGTTCACGATCCGCCCCCAGCCGCGCTCGGCCATGTGCGGCGCGACGGCGCGCGCGAACCGCAGGTAGCCGAGCACCTTCGTCTCGATCTCGGTCCGCAGGTCGTCGTCCTCGAGCGCGGCCAGCGCGGTGGGTTTCGTGGGGTCGGCCGGTTGTGCCGCGGAGTTGACCAGGATGTCCACCCCGCCGAACTCCGCGACGGTGCGCGCGACCGCGGCGCGCACGGCCTCGTCGTCGGTCACGTCCGCGGGGACGGAAAGCGTGTTCCCGCCGATCCGGGCGCGTGCTTCCGCGAGCGCCCGCGCGTCGCGGGCGACGATCGCCACGTCGGCGCCTTCGGCGGTCAGCGCCTGCGCGACCGCGAACCCGATGCCCCGGCTGCCGCCGGTGACGATGGCCTTCTTCCCGCCCAGCCGGAGATCCATTCCGGGATTGAACCAGAGCCGCTGCCCGACCGAGCGTGGCGCTATCCGGGCACGCCAGGTCGGGCGAGGCGTTGTCCGGTGGCCGCGCTCAGGCGCGGCCGTCAAGCGGAGCGCGGCCGCTTCCAGGGCAACGTCGGCTCGGCCGCGCTGCTGCGCGGCGGGCGGGCACGCGGCGGGGGCGGTCCCGAAGGGGCGCTCAGGCGGTCTCCTCCGGGCGGCGCCGCTCGATCATGGTGTCCGGGGCCGACTCCGGCACCTCGGTGCGCAGGTCGGAGTCCCGCAGCACCTCGCGTGCCTGCGCCTCCGGATCGGCGCTGCCGGCGTGTTCCTCTTCCGGCAGCAGGGTCGAGCGCGTCTCCGCGCGGTCGTCCACCGCGTTGCGCTCGTCGAACACCCGCGGCCGGTCGAGGTCGTGCTCGGCGCGGACGCGGTTCTCCTCGGCGGGCGACATCTCGGTGGCGCCCAGATCCAGTGGTTCCTCGTTGCGCGGTGTCACGCGGGTGGGCTACCCGATCACCGGGGCCGCCACACCCCGCGCGGCCCGGCGCCCGGGCCGCGCGGGGTCGGGTCAGCGGATCCGCTGCTCGGTGGCGGCCTGCGCGGCCTCGGTGATCTGCACGGTGGCGAGGACGTTGTCCTGCCCGGGGTCCTGCGTGCACTGGGAGTCGAAGGTGCCGAGGCCGGTGTCGGAGCCGTCGGCCTTCTTCGGGTGCAGGGTCAGCAGCAGGTCGCCGACCGACACGGTCGCCCCGCCGGGCTGGGCGAAGGTCAGCGACGGCGTGGTGCCGGTCGCGGTGACGTCGAAGGCGCCGGAGGCGGGGATCGCGGTCGGCGGGATCGTGGTCGGGACGGTGACCGGCAGGGTCGCCTCGGGGGCGGCGACCGTGGCGGAGGCCTGCGCCGTGCCCTCCACCGTCTTGGCGCCGACCAGGTTCAGGCCGGACGTGGCGGTCGAGGACACGGTGGCGACGGCCTCGATGCCGAACTCGGGCGTGGGCTGGCCGACGGTCGCGGTGGCCGGGATGTCGGCGTTGATCACGACGCTGATCGGCTGGTTGCCGATGAGCGGGAACGGACAGGTGTAGGTCAGCGTCAGCGTGGCCGGATCGGCGGCGCTGGTGCCCGCTCCGGCGAGCAGGCCGGCGGCGGCGGACACCGCCAGTACCGATCCGGAGACGATTCCGCCGACGATTCTCTTCCGATTCATGCACATCTCCATTGATAATCGCAGAAAAGGATTACTGATGAGTAATGTAATGACGGGAAATTGCTCCGGCAAGGTTGTCCGGAAAACTTGTCACCGGTTGCATGGGTTTCCGCGGGGAAGTTGGCATCTCCATCGAAAGATGCCTGGAGCTGCGGATTTACCAGTGGCACTCACCAGGCTGACAAGTATCGATTCGCTCCGCTGGCACCCCGCTCACAAGTTTTGACACCCCATTCACAAGATCACTACGGTTCCGTTGTGACCCAAACACTCGCGTCCCTGCCGCAGTTCCTGGCGACCTGGGCGCGCCGGGACCCGGACGCCCGCGCGGTGTCCGACGGCACCCGCTCGCTCACCTGGGACGAGCTGGACCGGCGCGTGACGTCGGTGGCCGCGTGGCTGCGGCGGTTCAGCTTCGACGGCGTGCGCGCCGCGATCCTGGCCGACGAGGGCGTGGACTGGGTCGTCGGCTTCCTCGCCACCCTGCGCGCCGGGCTGGTCGCGGTGCCCGCCTTCGCGCCGGGGCGCGACGACGCCTGGCTCGCCGCGACGATCATCGACGCCGCGCCGGAGATCGTGCTGACGACCGGGGACAAGCTGCTCGACGTCCGCGCGCTCCTGGACGCCGCCGGTGTGCAGGTGTGGCGGATCGTCGCGATCGACACTGTGCCCGGTGACCTGTTCGACCTGGACGAGCCGGATCCCGCCGACATCGCCTGCCTGTGCTACACCTCCGACTCCGTGGGGGTGGTGATCACCCACGCCGGGCTCGTCGACAGCGCCGCGCACACCGCCGGGGCGCTGCGCCTCGGCGACCGGGCGGCGGTGGTCGTCAACTGGCTGCCGCTGTGCCAGATGGGGCTGCCGTTCGCGGTCGCCGCGCCGGTGTTCGCCGGGTGCCCGTCGGTGCACCTGCCGGCCGACCGCGTGCGGGAGCGGCCGGAGATCTGGCTGCGCGCGCTAGCGGCCAATCCGGGCGCGGTGACGGCGGCGGCGAACTCGTTCCTGGCGCGCTGCCCAGTGCCCGACGCGCTGGACCTCGGCGGTGTCCGGGCGGTGCTCGACGTGGGTGAACCGGCGCGGCACCGGGCGGTGCTGCCCGGGTCCGGCCTGCGTCCGGACGCGCACCGGGCCGCCTACGGGCTGCTGGAGGCGACCGGGCTGGTGTCCATCGGGGACGGTCCGGTGTCGAGCGGGCGGCCCGGCCGCGCCGTCGCGATCGTCGACCCGGTCACGCGCCGTTCGCTGCCTGCCGGCGCGGTGGGGGAGATCTGGGTGACCGGACCGACGGTGGCGCGTGGGTACTGGCGGCGGCCGGCGGCGTCGGCGGAGACGTTCTGCGCGCTGCTGCGGGACGAGACCGACGCGGGGGAGCCGGGCTGGTGGCTGCGGACCGGGGACGTGGGCTTCCTGTCTGGCGGCGAGCTGACCGTACTGGGGCGGCTGGAGAACCGGTTGCCCGCCGGGGAGGCGGCGGTCCAGGCGGAAGCGGTGGAGGCGACGATCGAACGGGTCGTGCCCGAACTGCTGCCCGGCTCGACGGTCGTGTTCGCGGTCGAGGACGAGGTCGTGGTGCTCGCCGAGGCGCCCGGCCCACTGACCTGCGCGGGTGCCGTCGAGCAGGCCGTCGCGGACGGATACCGCCTGCGCGTGCGAGACGTGCACGTGGGGCTTCCGGGAAGCCTGCCGCGGACCGTCGCGGGCAAACCCGCGCGTGCCGCCTGCCGGGAGGCGTATCTGGCTAGCGCGCCGGCCGTTTCCTAGGGCGCGGCCTCCAGGACGAAGAACAGGAACGCGGTCTTCGTCGACAGCGATTCGAAATCGCCGGGAAAGAGTTCGCGGGCGGCCGGGTCGGGCTGCGGCTCCACGAGGGCGGTGAGGCGGAACCCGGCGTCGGTGAAGGCGCCGGTCATCGCGTGCAGCGAGTGGCGCCAGAACCGCATCGAAAGGGTTTGCCCGCCGAACGTCCACTCGAACGAATAGCTGGTGGTCGCGAAGTAGTCGGGCCGGGGCTCCTGGATCGTGTAGGCGACGAACGGGTGGTCCACCGACGCGATCAGGCGGCCACCGGGGCGGAGCACGCGCCGCAGCTCGGCCAGCGCCGGTGCCCAGTCCTCCAGGTAGTGCAGCACCAGGGAGGCGACCACGTCGTCGAACGCGCCGTCGGCGAACGGCAGGGGATCGTTCAGGTCCGCCAGGCGGAGCGGCACGTCGTCGCCGAGACGCCGCCTGGCCAGCGCGAGCATCCCGGCGCCGGCGTCGATGCCGGTGACCTCCGCGCCGCGGTCGCGCAGCGCGGCGGTGAGTGGTCCGGCGCCGCAGCCCGCGTCCAGGATCCGGCGGCCGGCCACGTCCCCGGCGAGGGACAGCATCGCGGGCCGCTCGTAGTACGCGTTCAGCAGGCTGTTCTCGTTCTCGGCGGCGTAGGCTCCGGCGAAGCTGTCGTAGTCGTTCACCCGGTTCATGCGGCGGGCGTCAGCAGTTCCGTCGCGCGCAGCGCGATTTCCAGCCGCAGCCGGTGTTCCGGGTCGTTCAGCCGCTCGCCGAACAGTTCTTCGATCCGCCGCATCCGGTAGCGCACCGTCTGCGGGTGCACGCCCAGCCGCTCGGCCATCTCCGGCGCGCTCCCGCTGGACTGCAGCCACGCCAGCAGCGTCTGCCCGAGCCGCGCGCGCTGCTTGTCCGTCAGTCCGTGCAGCGGCGCGAGGCACGCGTCCCGCAGCTGTCCGATCAGGAACTCGTCCGCCAGCAGCCACAGCGTGGCCAGGTGGTCGTCGGCGTGCAGCACCGGCTCCCGCGGGAGGATGCGGCGCACGCTCAGGTCCATCGTCCGGCGCGCCCAGCGCAGCGACACCGCCGCCTCCGCCAGCGGCACCCGCGGCCCGATCGCGACCCGCCAGCCGCGCAGTGCGGCCTCCAGGCCCTCCGGCGGCGCGGCCGCGAGCAGGCACGGCTGCGGGCTCTCCAGATCCGCCAGCACCCCGGCCGGCAGCGCGGGCGGCGGCAGCCGGTGCTGGTCGCGCCGCGGCTCCAGCGCCATCGCGACCACCTTGTCCGGCACGTGCCACCCGGCGGCCGCGGCCAGCCCCTCGACCGCCTGCGGCGCCGGAGCGGGCTCGGACAGGACCAGGCCGAGCAGCTGCCTGCGCTGCCTGGCCCGGGTGCCGGCCGCGCGGGCCTGCGCGGCGCGATAGCCCTGCACGGACAACGCGGAAATCTCGTCCACATAGGCCAGCACCGCTTCGGCGCCGGTGTAGAGGAGATCGGACGGCAGCCCCTTCGCCTGGCCGACCTTGGCGATGTAGCGCCACGCGGCCAGCCCGCCGACGCGGTAGGCGGTCTGGATCTGGTCCAGCGGACGCCCCTCGCTGTACTCGATGCGGCCGAGGTGCCGGAACACGCCGATCCAGTTGTCCTGGGACACCGCGGGGTTGCCGATGTTGTCCAGGCACTGCCCGACCGCCTCGCGCACCCCGCGCACGATGACCTCGCCGAACGGCCCCTCCAGCGGGCGGGCGTACTCCGGCACCGTCCGCTGGATCTCGGCCAGGATGACCCGCGTCAGCGCGTCCGCGTGCGGGCGGAACACCGCGGCCAGCTCGCGCGGCAGCGACGCCCACAGCGTGCTCGCGCGCCCCTGCCCCGGAGCCTCACCGGGCGGGCGGCGCGGGTGTGGCGGCCGCGGCGGCGCGGTGCGTCCGGGCCGGACCTCGGCATCGATCGTCATGTCAACCCCTGCTCGGGAAACCGCAGCGCTGCGGTGGGTGGAGATCTTCGCGGCCGGCCCCGTGCGCGTGGCCCGCTCGCGGAGCCAACATGGCATCACCCGGGTCGCGTTGGCAAGAACCGTTGACACACTCCGAATTCCTGCGCCACCCGTTCGGGTGACGAGTGTCGAGACGGGTGACACCCGGACGAGGGCTCATTCGCGCGTGCCTCACAAAGTCCCCTCCTCGGCGCCGAGTTGCCTGCGCAGCACCAGGTGCAGCCCGAACCGCGTGTCCGCGTCGTCCAGCCGGTCGCCGAACAGCTCGCGCAACTGGTGCAGCCGCGCCCGCACGGTCTGCGGGTGCACCTGCAGGCGGCGCGCGATCTCCGGCGCGCCGCCCCGGGTTTCCAGCCACGCGAGCAGGGTTTCGCCCAGCCGGGCGCGTTGCCTGCCGCTCACCGAGTCCAGCGGGGCCAGGTACTTCGCCTGCAGCCGGTCGGCGAGGAAGTCCTGCGAGCGCAACCAGATCGCGTCGAGGTGCTCGGCGCACCACACGACGTCCCCGGGCAGGGCGAGCCCGCGCCGGGCCAGCCGGTGCGCGGCCGGGGCCAGTACGAGCGGAACCGGCGGCGACACCGCGGCGCGCGCGGGTTTTTCCCAGTTGCCAGACAGGATCCCGACCGTCCGTTGCGGACTGGGCGTGATCAGGCAGGGGCGGTCGCCGTCCAGATCGGCGAGGACCTCGTCGTCCAGCAGGCCGGCCGGCAGGTTCTCGGCGTGTTCGAGGGCGATCACGGCGACCCGTTCGGGCAATGGCCATTCCGCGTCCTCGGCCGGGCCCGCGAGACTCGGCTGCGGCTCGGCGAGGATCAGCGTGGCCAGGCGGCGCCGGCGCTCCTCGGCTCCGGACGGCTGCCGCGCCTCCTGGAACCCTTCCAGTGCCGTCGCGGACAGCTCGTCGACGAACGCGAAGATCGCTTCGGCCGCGGTGGTGAGGGTCTGCGGGCCGGCGCCGAGATCACGCAGCACCGGGGTGAGGTACTGCCAGGCCACCCGGCCGCCGATGCGCACCGCGGCTTGCAGGGCGTCGAGCGTGCGGCCCTCGTCGAACTCGCGCCGCCCGCGGCGCCGGAACTGGCGGACCCACTCGCTGTGGTCGGGGTGCGGGTTGCCGATGCACCGGAAGCAGTGCCGCACCGCCACCTCGATGCCCTCGGCCAGCGCGCGGCCGAACCGGCCCTCCGGTGGCCCGGAGTACTCCGGCACCTCCCGCCGCACCTCGCGGACGATCGCCTCGGCGAGCGGCCGGGTGTGCGGCTCCAGCGCCACCGCGAGCCGTCTCGGTGCGGCCGCCAGGGCCTGCGCACTGCGGTAGTCCGGCACTTCCGCCCCCTTGACGCGCCGCAACAAAACCTGAAGCCGACTCGCGTTCTTGCTGGTCAGCGACCCGGCCGGACGATGCTACCGCCTGGTAGCCAGAGCGGACAGTAACCCTCGGCACTCGATCGGCGACAAACCGGGCGTCGAGGGGAGCTGTGCATGACCAAGCGGCTGGTGATCTGCTGCGACGGGACCTGGAACACGCCGGACCAGCCGGCGCCGACCAACGTGTCGCGGGTCGCGCTGGCGGTCGCGCCCGCCGACGGGGCCGGGCGCGAGCAGCGGATGTTCTACCACCCCGGGGTCGGGACGCGACGCGGCGAGCGCCTGTGGGGCGGGGCGTTCGGGTTCGGGCTGTCCCGCAACGTGCGCGAGGCCTACCGGTTCCTGGTCCGGACCTTCGAGCCGGGTGACGAGCTGTTCCTGTTCGGGTTCAGCCGCGGCGCCTACACCGCGCGCAGCCTCGCCGGCCTGGTGCGCAACTGCGGGATCCTGCGGCCCGAGCACGAGGACCGGATCGGCGAGGCGTACGCGCTCTACCGCGCCCGCGGGTCGAAGACGCACCCGCGCTCGGCCGCGGCGGAGCTGTTCCGCCGGTCGTACTCGCGCGAAACGCGGATCCGGTTCCTCGGCGTGTGGGACACCGTCGGGTCGCTCGGCATCCCGTTGTCCGGGCTGCGGCTGGTCAACCTCGTCAACCGGCGCTGGCAGTTCCACGACACGGAGCTGAGCTCCAGCGTCGAGGCGGCGTACCACGCGCTGGCGATCGACGAGCACCGCCCGCCGTTCCGGCCCGCGCTGTGGCGGCCGCGCGCGGGCACGATCGGGCAGCGCGTCGAGCAGGTCTGGTTCGCCGGGGTGCATTCCGACGTCGGCGGCGGCTACCCGGACCGGGCACTGGCCGACATCAGTCTGCTGTGGATGGTCGAGCGGGCGCGGGCGCACGGGCTGGCCTTCGAACCGGGCGCGTTCGCGGCCGCGGAACTGGACCCGCTCGGCCGGGCGCACGAGTCGCGCACGGGGTTCTACAAGCTGATACCCCGGCACGTGCGGCCGCTGGGCACGTCGTCGCACGAGTACGCGGCGTCGAGCGCCGTGGAGCGGCAAGCGATGGTCTCCGGGTACGCCCCGAACCTCGACGCGTACCTCTCCGAGGGCGGCGCGGTGCTCCCGGTCCGCAGCGACGAGGGAGAGCGCTTCCCGGCGGCCAGCCCGGAACCGGAACCCGCCTGAGCGCAGGACTCGCGCGTCCGGCTCCAGCGTCACCCGGTCCCGCAGCGCCCGGCCGGCCGCGCCGGGCTCGTCAGCCGCGGGTCAGGCCTTGCGCGGCGGCGCCGCGGCTGAGGACCACCTCGTCGGTCCGCGCGAGGGCTTCCGCGGCGCGCGCCCGGTCCAGGGCGGGGTCGTCGGCGGTGCGCAACCGGATCGGCGGGCCGAGGTCGATCACCGTGGGCACGTACTCGGCCCGGTCCACCGTCCAGCCGTCGCCGGCGCGGGTGAAGTGGAACCGGCCGATCAGGCCCTCCTCGGTGGTGCCGCGCGGTTCCGAGTGCCTGGCGATCGAATTGCCCAGCCCGTAGGCGACCCACTTGCCGCCGATCTTCTCCATCGGCTGCACGACGTGCGCATGGTGCCCGATGATCAGGTCCACCGCGGGGTCGGCCAGCACCCGCTGCGCGATCTGCCGCTGCGAGGCGGTCGGCTCGTGCTGGTACTCCGTGCCCCAGTGCAGGCTCGCGATCACCACCTGCGCCCCGGCCGCCCGCGTGGCCCGCGCTTCCGCCAGCACCGCGTCCGCGTCGAGGGTGTTCGACACCCACTGCTTGCCGCCGGGCAGCTTCTTGCCGTTGAACCCGAAGGTGTAGGACACGTGCCCGACCTTCACGCCGTGCACGTCCAGCACCAGCGGCGTGCGGGCCTCCTGCTCGGTGCGGGCGGAGCCGGTGTGCCGGATGCCGGCCTCGTCCAGTTCGTCGAGCGTCCGGTCCACGCCGTCGGTGCCGGTGTCGATCGTGTGGTTGGACGCGGTCGAGCAGTCGTCGTACCCGGTGTCGGCCAGCGCGTCGGCGATCTCCGGCGGCGCGCTGAACTCCGGGTAGCCCTGGAACGGGCCCTCGGCCGGCGCGAGCGGCGTCTCCAGGTGGCACACCGCGAGGTCCGCGGAGCTGATGTCGTCCCGGATCCCGGCCAGCAGCGGCCGGTAGTCGCGGGTCCCGCCGCCGTCCGCGACCGCCTGGTCGGTCAGCGCGGGGTGGATCAGCACGTCCCCGGTCGCCGCCACGGTGAAGCCCGGGCCGGCGGCCGCGGCGGCCGCGGGCGGTGCGTCCGGCTGCGGCGGGGCGTCTTCGTCCGGCGCGAAGCAGGCGGCGAGCAGCGCGCCCGCCGTCAAGCCCGCGAGAACCAGACGGATGCGCATGGTTCCCGATCCTGCCAGAGGGCCACTCCCGGTGCGGCTCCGCACCGAGAGTGGCCCCAAGATCACCCGGTCAGGCCTTCAGCGACCCCGACAGGGCGGTGGCGTCGCGACGGAGAGTCTCCGACGCGACCCGGTCCGGCACGTTCCACCGCTGGCCGGCGAGGACGCCGAACAGCCGCAGCGCCTCCTGCGCCGGCCGGACCCGGCCGGCCTTCGCGTGCGACTCGGCGAGGTCCAAGGTGCCGCGCAGCTGCACCGCACCCGCCTTGGTCACCCAGCCGGCGTCGCGGAACCGGTCGATCAGGGCGCGCATGTCACCGAACGACGTCCCGGTCGTGAAGTTCACGGCCTTGGTCGTGGTGAGCCCGGCCTGGTCGGTCACGGTCACCGACAGCTGGTGCGCCCCGAGCGGCAGCCGCCACAGCTCCAGCGGCTTGCCCGGCGTGACCGGCTGACCGTCCACTGTGGCCTGGAACCCGGCGACCCCGGAGGTGGCGTCGGTGGCGGTGACCACCGGTGTCAGCGCCGCGGAGTCCCCGAAGGCCTGTCCCTCGGTCACCCCGGCGACCGTCACCGCCGGCGCGGTCTTGTCGATCTTCACCGTGAGCGTGCCCGGCGCGGAGACGTTGCCGCCGTTGTCCGTCGCCCGGTACAGCACGGTCGTGGTGCCCTCGGCCGACAACGTGACCGGGTTGGCCGCGTTCGCCCAGGTGACGCCGTTGTCCACGGAGTACTGCCTGCTGGACACCGTGCCGTTGTCGGTCGCGGTCACGGCCAGCGTCACGTTGCCCGTGTACCAGCCGTTCGCCCCGGTCGGGGCCGACGGCGTCAGCGCGGCCGACACCGCGGGCGGCGTCTTGTCCGCGACCCCGGCGCCCTGGAAGGTGAAGGCGTCGACGTCGACCCCGCCGCTGGAGGTGACGAACAGCTTGCCCGCGCCCGAGGGCAGCCCGGTCAGCTGCGTGGTCACCGTCTGCCAGCCGTCGCCCGCCGGGACGTCGACCGTGGCGAACGGCGCCGCGTCGGCGGCGTTCCACCGCAGCTGCAACTGGCCGGCGCCGTGCGCCTTGGTCTGCACCCCGGTGATGCCGCTGAAGTTGACCGGGTCGTAGGCCAGCCAGTCGCCGGCGTCGAAACCGGTGACCGAGCGCAGCCCGGACGCGCTCGCGTCGTCGGTGATCGTCACGCCGCTGGTCTCGTCCGCGTGCTCGCCCTGCATGAGCTTCGGGTTCAGCACGGCCTGCGCCTCGCCGGTCGCGGGCGGCACGCCACCTGCGCCGTTGTCGGTGTAGGTCACGTTGAGCACGCCGAAGACGTTCTCGGTCTCACCGTGCCCGGCGTCGGTCGGCGTGGCCACGGCGCCGGTGCAGCCGGTGCCGCTGTTGACCGGGTGCCCGTGCTGGTTGTGGCCCAGACCGAAGGCCCACGCGACCCGGCTGCACACCGGGGTCGTGCCGTCCTCCGGATCGTTGACCGTCACCGCGTAGGGGATCGCGTCGCCCCAGTCGAAGAACCCGCCGTGCACCGGAGCGGTCAGGCCCACCGTGGGCGCGGTGTTGCCGGTGGTGACCTGCTCCGACGTCAGGCCGTGCTTGCCCGCCGGGTCGGTGACGCGCAGCCGTGCCTCGACCTGGCCGTTCTCGGTGTAGGTGTGGGTGGCCTGCGGTCCGGTGGCGTCGAACGTGCCGTCACCGTCGAAGTCCCACTCGTAGGTCAGCGCGCCGCCCTCGGGGTCGCTGGACGCGCTGCCGTCGAAGGCCACGGTCAGCGGCGCCTGCCCGGACGACGGGGTCGCCGTCATCCGCGCGGTCGGGGCCTTGTCGCCCGGCGCGAAGTCGATCCGGTACAGGCCGGCGTCCGGGTTCTGCCGGAAGAAGCCGTCGCCGTAGTCCAGGACGTAGAGCGAGCCGTCCGGACCGAACTCGAGGTCCATCGGGTTGTCCCAGATCGGCTGGCCCAGCGTGGACAACTCGGCGTTGGGCAGGAAGTTCTCCAGCTTCGTCACCGGCCCGTCCGGGCCGGACAGCGTGAACGCGGCGACGTAGTCCTGCGAGAACTCGCCGAAGAACGCCTTGCCGTCCCAGTACTCCGGGAACTTCGTCGGCGACGGGTTGTTCGCGTCGTAGTGGTAGACCGGGCCGCCCATCGGCGCCTGGCCGGTGCTGGAGCGGAACGCGGTCAGCTCGGGCCACGGCTGGTCGCTGTCCTTGTCGCCGTACCAGAGCGTGGCCGGGGTGGCCGGCGGCAGCTCGCGCAGCCCGGTGTTCCAGCGCGAGTCGTTGACCGGCGCGGCGCAGTCGAAGGCCGGGCCCGGGGTGAGCGTGGCGAAGTCGAAGTCCCGGTAGGGCTGGGTGTTGTCGGCCGTGCAGAACGGCCAGCCCGAGTTCATCGCCTTCGTCGTGGTCTGCCACTCGACGTAGCCCATCGGGCCGCGGTTCGGGTCGGCGGTGCCGGCGTCGGGGCCGTAGTCGCCCCACATCACCGCGCCGGTCGCCTTGTCGACCGTCATCCGGAACGGGTTGCGCAGGCCCATCACGAAGATCTCCGGCCGCGTCAGCGGCGTGCCGGGGGCGAACAGGTTGCCCTCGGGGATCGTGTAGGAGCCGTCCTCGTTGACGTGGATGCGCAGGATCTTGCCGCGCAGGTCGTTGGTGTTGCCCGAGCCGCGCCGCTCGTCGAGGCCGGGGTTGTAGCCGGGCGCGTCGTTGATCGGCGTGTAGCCGTTGACGTTCGGGCCCGAGGCGGGCGTGTTGCCGCCGGTCGACAGGTACAGGTTGCCCTGGGCGTCGAAGTCGACGTCACCGGCGACGTGGCAGCACTGGCCGCGGTTGGTCGTGACGCGGATGATCTCCTGCTCGGTGCTCAGGTCCAGCGCCTCGCCGGTCCACTTGAACCGCGACAGGACGTCGTAGCCCTCCCACTGCTTCCAGTACGAGTCGTCCGTGCCCGCGGGCAGCGTGTTCGGCGCGGAGCCGGCCGGGGTGTTCAGTTTGGGCGAGTAGTAGAGGTAGACCCAGTGGTTCTCGGCGAACCCGGGGTCCAGGGTCACCGTCTGCAGGCCCATCTCCGAGTTCTGGTAGACGGGGATGGTGTTGACGACCTTCGTCACGCCGGTCTTCGGGTCGGTCAGCCGCACCTCGCCGCTGCGCGCGGTGTGCAGGACGCGGTTGTCCGGCAGCACGGCCAGGTCGATGGGCTCGCCCACGTTCTTGGTGAGCGTGATCTTCTCGTAGTTCTCCCAGTGCAGGGCGGCGTCTTCGTCGTGGGCCGCGGCGGGCACGGCGAGGCCGAGCACCGGCAGGGCCGTCACCGCGGCGGCGGTGATCAACCGTCTGAGGGCAGGATGCATCGCGAGATCACTCCGGTGGGATTTCGACGGGGAGGGGGAGGGGTCAGCCGCGCAGGTTCTCCAGCGCCTGGTAGCTGCGCAGCGCCGCGGCGAACGAGCCGGGCGGGTTGGGCAGCGTGCTGGGCGCGGTGTCCTGCTCCCAGATGCCGTGGTAGCGGCCGCGTCCGTTGACCCGCTTGAGGAACCGGCGGTAGGGCAGGTCGCCCGCGCCGAACTCGACGATGTCGTAGCCGTTGGGGTTTTCCGGGTTCTCGTCGCCGTCCTTGAGGTGCAGCAACGGGTAGCGGTGCGGGGCACGGGTGATGTAGTCCGCGGGGTCGAAGCCGGGGAAGCGGTACTGGCCCACGTAGGCCCAGTACACGTCCATTTCGAGGTAGACCAGGCTCGGGTCGGTGTGCTCCAGGAAGACGTCGTAGAGACGGACCTCCGGCTGGTCGGTGGCGAAGGCGAACTCGCCCGCGTGGTTGTGCTGGTAGAACTTCAGGCCGCGGGCGCGTGCCGCGGCGCCGAACGTGTTGAACTCCTCGGCCGCCGCCCGGTAACCGTCCACTGTGTTCACGTTGCTCGGGGCGTTGGCGGTGCCGATGTGCTTGAGCCCGAGGATTTCCGCGTTGTCGAGTTCGCCCTGCAGGTTGGTGCGGAAGTTGTTGAGGCCGACGTGGCTGCCGACCGCCTTGAGCCCGAAGTCCTTCAGCAGCTGGGCGATCTCCGGCACGGTGATCTGCCGTCCGAGGATCGAGGTGCTCTGGGTGTAGCCCGCGAACTCGATTTCGCGGTAGCCGATGCGGGACAGCTCCTCGAACACGGCCCGGAACCCGAGCTGGGAGACCTTGTCGCGGACGCTGTAGAGCTGGATGCCGATCTGGTTCTGCGGGACGAGGCGGCCGCCGCCCTGGCTGGCGACGGCGGGCAGCGATCCGGCGAGCGCCGCGGCGCTGACCGCGACGGTCGCCCCCGCCGCGGAGCGCAGGAAACCGCGGCGGTTGAACGACGAGTGGGACACGGATTTCTCCTTCAGCCGAGTGTGAACCGACCCCCTTGCCACGTGCGCCGGTCAACGTAGGCAACTTCCGCCGAAAGTGTCCAGAGTTTCGGATTTCCCGGAACAAAGTTCGGCCGCGTCTGCTCAAAAGGGGCGGCGGCGGGTCTACAGTCGGGGCACGCGCGAGCAGCGAGGAGGCTGGTGCCCCCATGACCACCAGCGGTTTTCCCCCGTCGGCCGAGACCCGTGAGCAGGCCGGGCTGCTCGCCCTGCTGCGGGACGAGGGCCCGATGGCGCGGGTCGAACTGGGTGAACGGCTCGGCGTGCCCCGGGCCCGGCTGGCCGCCGAGATCACCCGGCTGGCCGAAGGCGGGCTCGTGGAATCCGGCGGTCCGGCGGCGAGCCGCGGCGGGCGCCGGTCGACGCTCGTGCGCCTGGCAGACGACTTGCGGTTCCTCGGCGTGGACATCGGGGCGACCTCGGTCGGCGTCGCGGTGACCGATGGGCGTTGCGAGGTGCTGGCGCACGCGGTGGAGGACTGCGACGTGCGCCGCGGGCCGGTGCCGGTGCTCGACCGGGTCGAGCAGCTGGCGGCGAAGGTGCTGCAGGACGCCCCCGGGCGGCTCGCGGGCGCCGGGATCGGGCTGCCCGGGCCGGTGAGCTTCCGCGACGGGATGCCGGTCGCGCCGCCGATCATGCCCGGCTGGGACCGCTTTCCCGTGCGTGACCGGCTCGCCGGGCACTGGGGCTGCGCGGTGACGGTCGACAACGACGTGAACGTGATGGCGCTGGGGGAGCGGCACGCGGGGGTGGCCAGGTCGCTCGACGACCTGATCTTCGTGAAGGTGGGGACCGGCATCGGCGGCGGAATCGTCGTCGGCGGCCGGGTGTACCGCGGGGTGGCCGGCACGGCGGGCGACATCGGGCACATCAAGCTCGACGACTACGGCCCGGCGTGCGCCTGCGGGGAGGCCGGGTGCCTGGAGGCGTACTTCGGCGGGGCGGCGCTGGCGCGGGACGCGCAGACGCTGGCGCGCAGCGGACGGTCGCCGTACCTCGCCGAGCTGCTGGCGGACCGGCCCGTGCTGACCGCGCGGGACGTGGCGGAGGCTGCCCAGGCCGGTGACTTCGCGGCGGTGACGCTGGTCCGCGAGGGCGGGCGGCGGCTGGGGCAGGTGATCGCGTCGCTGGTGAGCTTCCTGAACCCGGGGATGGTCGTGATCGGCGGCGGCGTGTCCCGGCTGGGGCACACACTGCTGGCCGAGGTGCGGTCGTCGGTCTACCGGCGGTCGCTGCCGCTGGCGACCGGGAACCTGCCGATCGTGCTCTCGGAGCTCGGCGACCAGGCCGGTGTGATCGGGGCCGCCTGGCTGGCCTCCGACCACGCCTTCAGCGTGCCGGCCTGACCTCGGTGCGGGTGGTGCGAGTGGCGTGAGGCGGTCGCGGGTGGCTCGGCCTGGCGCGGTTTCGTGCGTGTCCGTCACGGTGTGGGCACGCTTCGCAGCCACGGCCTCGCGACTCCCACTGAACGGAAGCATGTCATCAATCGTGCACACTTTCGGCAGTCCGGTTCAAAAGTAACGATCTGACTGTTACTCCTTTTGCCGGATTGTGGCAGAAGTACCCCGCCAGTCAGAGTAGGCGGCGTACGCCAGAGCACTGAGACGGCAGCACTGAGACCGGCCAGTTTCCCAACGAAGTGGAGCGTCCGCGGTGCCCCAACCTTCTGACCGGCCGACGGATCGCGCCGGTGTCCGCAGGGCGAACCTCGCCCTGCTCGTCCGGCTTCTGCGCCGCCACGGGGGGCTTTCCCGCGCGCAACTGGCGACCCTGAGCGGCCTCAGCAAGGCCACCGTCTCCGGCCTCGTCGCCGAGCTGGAGATCCGCGAGCTCGTCCAGGCGGGCGGCCGCCACGAGGGCGGCCAGGGCAGGCCCGGCCAGCTCGTCGAACTCCGGCCGCGCGGCCACTGGGGCATCGGGCTCGAGGTGGACGAGGACCACGTCGGCGTGACGGTCCTCGACCTCGCCGGCACCGCCACCACCCGCCGCCGCGCCGCGTGCGACGTGCGGGCCCTCGGGGCGGCGCGCGCCCTCGACGAACTGGCCGCCCTCGTCCTCGCCGCGCGGTCCGAAGTGGACGACGTCGCGGGCATCGCGGTGGCGGTGCCCGGCCTGGTCGACACCGCGGCCGGCGCCGTCCGCCTCGCGCCCGGCCTCCGGTGGCGCGGCGTCGCCCTCGCCGACGGGCTCGCCGCCCGCACCGGGTTCCCCCTCGACCGCATCGTCGTCGGCAACGACGCCAACTTCGCCGCGCTCGCCGAAGCCGACGACGGCGCCGCCCGCGGCTGCTCCGACGTCGTGTTCCTGCACGGCGGCATGGGCGTCGGCGCCGGGCTGATCACCGGCGGCGGCCTGATCGGCGGCGCGGCGGGCGAGGTCGGGCACCTGTCGCTGGAACCCACCGGCCGTCCCTGCGTCTGCGGCCGCCGCGGCTGCTGGCAGACCGCCGTCGGCATCGACCCGTTCCTGCACTCGCTGGCCGGCCCCGGCGACCTGGTCCACGACCCGTCCCTCGACCTGGCCCAGCGCACCGCGATCGTGCGACGGCGCGCGCAGGACGGCGACCGCCGTGTCCTCGGCGCGCTCGTGCAGCTCGGCGCCGCCCTCGGCCACGGCGTCGCGGTCCTGGCCGACGTGCTCGACC